>CAMCIX010000038.1 GCA_945875045.1 uncultured Clostridia bacterium
GCTATATGGTATAATACCTTAGCTGTGCGGTACGCGCGGCAATAAAAAACACACATTCCGTCTAAACGGCAGGGTGTTCCGCAAGGGATTCGCCGTAAAATGTCGGGATGGAGGAAAAACCTCAGGAGGAATAAAAAATGGCATCAGTAGTAACTATGAAGCAGCTGCTTGAAGCAGGCGTTCACTTCGGACACCAGACAAGACGCTGGAACCCGAAAATGGCGGAGTACATCTTCACCGAACGTAACGGAATTTACATCATCGACCTTCAGAAGACCGTTAAGAAGCTTAACGAGGCTTATATGTTCGCCCGCGACATCGCGGCGGAGGGCGGCGACATTCTGTTTGTCGGCACAAAGAAGCAGGCTCAGGACTCCATTAAGGAGGAGGCGGAGCATTGCGGAATGCCTTATGTAAACGCCCGTTGGCTCGGCGGTATGCTCACCAACTTTACCACAATCCGCACCCGTATCGCGAGACTTAACCAGCTCCGCAATATGAGAGACGACGGAACCTTTGAGCTTCTCCCCAAAAAGGAAGTAATCAAGCTCAACCTTGAGATTGAAAAGCTCGAAAAGTTCTTAGGCGGAATCCAGGATATGAAGAAGATTCCGAGCGCACTCTTTATCGTTGACCCGCGCAAGGAAAGAATCGCGGTAGCCGAGGCTAAGAAGCTCGGTATTCCGATTATCGCTATTGTTGACACCAACTGCGACCCCGATGAGATCGACGCCGTTATCCCCGGCAACGACGACGCTATCCGTGCCGTTAAGCTTATTGCCGAGACTATGGCAGCCGCCGTTATCGAGGGCAGACAGGGCGCCGAGATGGGCACCGCCGCCGAGGCTGACGAAGCCGAGGAAGAGGCTGCCGCCGAAGAGGCCGCTGAATAATTTTTTAAGCTTTTAGGAGGAAAATACAATGGCTTTTACCGCTAAAGACGTACAGGCTTTAAGAGAAAAGACCGGCTGCGGTATGATGGACTGCAAAAAGGCGCTTACCGAGTGCAACGGCGATATGGACGCCGCAACCGATTATTTAAGAGAAAAGGGACTTGCTTCCCAGGCTAAGAAGGCAAGCCGCATTGCCGCCGAGGGTATTGTCAGCGCCTACACCGGAAACGGCGTAGGGGTTGTGGTTGAGCTTAACAGCGAGACCGACTTCGTTGCCAACGGCGACGGTTTCAAGGCTCTTGCAAATGAAATTGCCGAGATTATCGCCGAGCAGAATCCCGCCGACGTTGAGGCTCTCCTTGCCTGCAAAAAGGACGGAAAGACCGTCGAGGAAAAGGTTCAGGAGCTCTTCCTTGCCGTTCGTGAGAACATTAAGGTTCGCCGTTTTGCCCGTTTTGAGGGTAAGGTTGTTTCCTATGTTCACGCAGGCGGAAAAATCGGCGTTCTTGTTAACTTCGATACCACGCTTGACGCCGATAACGCCGAGTTTGTAACTATGGCTAAGAACGTAGCAATGCAGATTGCCGCTATGAACCCGTCCTATCTTGACGAGGCTTCGGTTCCCGCCGAGGTTCTTGAAAAGGAGAAGGAAATCCTTATCGCCCAGATGAAGGAAGACCCCAAGATGGCCAACAAGCCCGAGGCGGTTTTGGGCAAGATCGTTGACGGTAAAATCAGCAAGTACTATAAGGAAAACTGCCTTGTTGAGCAGCAGTTCGTTATGGACGGCGACATCACCGTAGGCAAGTATGTTGAGAACACCGCAAAGGCTCTCGGCGCAGACGTTAAGATCGTTTCATTCGTTCGCTTTGAAAAGGGCGAGGGAATCGAAAAGCGTGTTGACGATTTCGCCGCAGAGGTTGCCGGAATGGTAAAATAATTTAAAACTATTTTCATAATAATGCGTTAGGGCAAGCCGTTTCCCTCATATACTTTAAGTATCAAAGGAGGGGTACGGCTTGTTTTTTAATTTATTAATGGAAATCGCCTCAAGCATTTACTATTTTGCTCTGCACGTTACGGGGGCGGGGTCATTTCCCCCGCCACTCTCTGCGGCGCGGGAGGAGGAGCTGCTTGCAAAAAGCCGAAACGGCGACCTTGACGCGCGGAATACACTTATAGAGCATAATCTGCGACTTGTGGCGCATATAGTAAAAAAATATTATAACTCGGGTGCGGATCAGGACGACTTGATTTCAATAGGCACAATAGGGCTTATAAAGGCGGTTTCAACCTTTAACGCCGATAAGGGAATCCACCTTGCAACCTATGCGGCACGGTGTATTGAAAATGAAATTTTAATGTTTTTCAGGAATCAGAAAAAATCGGCTCAGGACGTTTTTATAAGCGACCCTATAGACACCGACAAGGACGGAAACGCACTGACCCTTATTGACGTAATCGCCGACGGCAGTGATATTGCCGAGGAAATCGACACTAAAATAAAGCTTGAAAAGCTGAGGGTTATCCTTTCGGGCTGTCTTGACGAGCGGGAGAAAAAAATAATCGAAATGCGGTACGGACTGTACGGCGGCGAGGAGCTTACCCAGCGCGACATTGCAAAAAAGCTGGGTATATCAAGAAGCTACGTCTCCCGCATTGAAAAATCCGCCCTTGAAAAGCTTAGAAGACAGTTTTAGGTTAATTTTAATTCCGAATTACGAATTAAAAAAGTTCCGCAATTTAGATAGCTTGCGGCGGGACGCAACCCCTCGCCCTACGGTGTGTTATCGGGGTCTGTATTGCGGGGCGATGTGGGCATCGCCCCCTACGATAGGCCGTTTGGGTTTGCGTAGGGGACGATGCCCACATCGTCCCGTTTGTAAGGTATCGGACAATCGGGTATGCCTGTCCATACAAATTTTAAAAAAATGTCCATACAAATTTTTAAAAAAGTACTTGACAAACAGCATAAGAAGCATTATAATCATAATGTTGCAATCCAAAGACAGCAGGTGACCGTTAAGGTCGTAAGTCTATCGCCTGCCGAGGTGTGCGCTTAAATAATTCGTTTATTTACGCCCGTCCTGTGTCTTTGGACGGGCTATTTATTATTTCGGAGGTGAATTTTAATGCCTAACGCTTCTGTTTTGGAGAAAAAGCAGCAGCAGGTTGCCTCTCTCGCGGAGAAGCTTTCAAGCGCAATCACCGGCGTAATCGTTGATTACAAGGGTATCACGGTTGCGGACGATACCGCGCTTCGTAAGGAGCTACGCGAGAACGGCGTGGAGTACTTCGTTGTTAAGAACACGATTTTAAGCCGCGCTATCGAGGGTACCTCTGTTGAGGGAATGAAATCTGTTTTAGAGGGTACTACCGCTATCGCACTGTCCAAGGAGGACTACACCGCGGCGGCGAGAATACTCTGCAAATTCGCCGACGGTCACGACAACTTCAAGGTTAAGTCGGGCTTCTTGGACGGCGAGGTGGTTGATGTAGCCACCATCGAGTCTCTTGCAAAGCTCCCGAGCAAGGAGGTACTTCTTGCAACGGTTTGCAGCGCATTCCAGGCTCCCATCGCCGCGTTTGCACGCGCGGTTCAGGCTATCGTCGATAAGGACGGCTCCGCTGACGCGGAATAATTAACTTAAAAAATAATTTACGGAGGAATTTAAAATGGCATCTGAGAAAATCACAGCTATGATTGAAGAGTTAAAGACTCTTACGGTTCTTGAGCTTTCTGAGCTCGTTAAAGCAGTAGAAGAGGAGTTCGGCGTATCCGCTGCGGCAGCGGTTGCAGTAGCGGCTCCGGCAGCAGGCGGCGCAGCTGCGGCTGAGGAGAAGACCGAATTTGACGTTGTTCTTAAGGAAGCGGGCGCTGAGAAGATTAAGGTTATCAAGGCTGTTCGTGAAATCACCGGTCTCGGTCTTGCCGAGGCTAAGGCTATCGTTGACGGCGCTCCCAAGACCCTCAAAGAGGCTGTTGCTAAGGAAGAGGCTGAGTCCATTAAGGCTAAGCTCACCGAGGTTGGCGCTACCGTTGAGCTCGCTTAATTTAAAGCGTATTTTTATAGGTTCTATAATAAATTTTTGGGTAACCAAGTAGAGCCTACGAATAAATAATAAAAAAAATAGAGCATATTTGGAGAAAATCCGTCAAAATGGAAATGACGAATAACCATTAACAGAGGCTCCAATATGCTCTATATTCATTTTACAGAAGAATTGCTCGGATTGCAAGGGGTAAAATAACAAATGTTGACAAAGAGCCTCTAAATAAAAAAGAGCCGACCGTTTAAGCTCTAAACGGTCGGCTTGATTTGTAAGCTGTAGGATTATTTCAATTAAACAGACATTATAAATTCAAAGGAAATATCCTTTTCGTTAAGGCGGTATTTTTCATCAAGCGCGGGGCCGCAGGAATTAGAGCCTATGCCCGAAACCTTGTAGTCCACCCTTACCTGCGTACCGTCCGACCTCTTAAGCTCGTCGGTATGTTGGGCGGCGGTAAGCGCCTCAATGCTGTGGTGCAGAACGCTTATTTCCATAGCGTTCGATTTGAATTTAACCGAATCCTTAATATCAAGCGCCTTGCAGTCGGTATGGTTGCCGTGCTCCTGCGGGCGGACGTAATTTACATACTCCCCGTCAGCGTTGCTTTCGTGGAATCCGACAACGCCGTGGTGGGTCATATCGCAGTAGCTTTCAAGCGGGCCGTTGCCGAAATAGGTGAAGCTGTCCTTATTATAGGGCAATTTAAACTCAAAGCCCAATCGCGGCAGCCAAATGACGTTTTCCCTGATTTTTCCGTTAAGGGTTACCTTAACCTCGCCGCCCGCGAAAAACTCATAGGCGAGTTCAAAATTGAAAAACGGCTTGCGCGAAACACCCGCCGCCGAGGCGGCAAACACCGCTTTATTGCCGGAAACCTCGCAGGAATAAATTTTAGTAAAGGTGCAGTCGAAATTCTCGCCCTGCCAGATGTTCGTTCTGTCCCACAGCGCCTTAACGTTGCGGTCATTGTCGGTAGTGGCGCGGAAGAATGAAAGCTTAGCCGGCTCTAAGAGCTGTTCCTCGCCCTTTGCGGTAACGCTTACAAGCATACCCGTCTGCTTTGAAAGCAGATAGCTAAAGCCCTCGCCCTCGGCGGTGATTTCAAACTCGCTCTCTTTAAGCTGTAGAGGCTCGCCCTCGGGCTTAGGCGCCGAAACGACAACAGGCAGCTTTTCCTGCAGACAGCCTACCTCGAAGCCCTCGGAATCAATCATTTTAACGGTAATATAACAACCGAGCGCACAGCTTTCGGGCAGTTGAACCGTCGGCGTAACGGCAAACTCTTCGCCCGGCTTTGTGTTAAGGCGCACAATCTTCTTTTCAAGGCTCTGCCCGTCGGCGGTTATTTCGTATTCAAAGGAATATCCGTCAAAGGAAGTGAAATCAAAGCAGTTTTTAAGCCTTAGCACCCCGTCCTCCCATTTAATGCGGAAGGGCGCGTAGGTGTTTTTAATTTCGACAGTTCCCGCCTTAAAGGAGCGGTCGGCAAACACCATACCGTCACAGCAGAAATTGCCCTCATTGGTGAGCTCGCCCTCAAAGTCGCCGCCGTACTTCTGCACGCCATTGTCGAGAACCACGTGATCCGCCCATTCCCAGACGCAGCCGCCTATAAGCTTTTTATTTTCGTAAATCGCGTTCCAGTAATCCCATATTTCGCCGGGGCCGTTGCCCATAGCATGGGCATACTCGCACATAAATACGGGCTGTTTTATCTCGTCGCCCTTCGCCCAGTTAACAATCGTGCCAACCGAGGGGTACATCATAGAGAAAACGTCGGTATTGTCGGGCGTACCCTTGCGCGACGCGTCCTCGCAATGGGCAAGGCGCATATTATCGCGGGCTTTAAGCCACTCTATCATATCGTGCTGATTCTCGCCGAATCCGCTCTCGTTGCCCGTGGACCACATAATTATTGAGGTATGAATTTTGTCCCTCTCATATGCGCGCTCCATACGGCTTAGATATTCCGCCTTCCAATCGGGGTTCACGCAGGGCCAGTCGGGCGAATCAACGTCGAAGCAGTAGTCTACATTTGCGTATCTTCTTAAAAATCCGTGGGTCTCAATATCGGTTTCAAGTATGACGTAAAAGCCCATCTCGTCGCAGTAGTCAAGGAACTTGGGGCTCGGCGGATAGTGGGAGGTTCTTATCGTGTTAATATTAAGCTGTTTCATAAGCTTAAGGTCGCGTACATAGTCCTCCTCCGACATAGTCCAGCCCTTTTCGGGGTGGGTGTCGTGGTGGTTAACCCCCTTTAGCTTTACGGGCGTGCCGTTTATAAGAAGCTCGTAATCGGAGGAAATCTTAATTGTACGGAAGCCGACCTTTCGGGTCACAGTCTCTCCCGCGGCATAAAATTTTACGGTGTATAGGTTAGGGGTCTCGGCAGTCCAAAGCTTTGGCGCGTCAACCGTAAACGAAACCCTGCCACCGTCCGAAACACCTGTGCCCAAAAGCGCTTCGCCGTCGTAAAGCTCGGCGGTAAAGGGGCTGTCGGCGGTGCAGATTATGTTGTTTTCCTCGGTGCGGATATCCAAATCGAAAATATGACCGTGCGGGCGGGAAAGCACATAAACGTCCCTGAAAATGCCGTTATAGCGGAATGCGTCCTGATCCTCGAGATAGCTGCCACAGCACCATTTACGGACATAAACCCTTACCATATTAGTCCCCGAGCTTACAAATTCGGTTATATCAAATTCCGCCATAAGACGACTGCCCTGCGTAAAGCCGACATATTTCCCGTTGATATAGACCTCCGCCTCGGAGGAAACGCCCTCGAAAACAAGGTATGTATCCAAACTGCCGTCGGTCAACTGAAAGCTGCGTTCATAAATTCCGACAGGGTTAATATCCGGCACATAGGGTGGGTCACAGGGAAAAGGGTAGTTGATGTTGGTGTAATTCGGGTTGCCGTAGCCGTTAAGCTGCCAGCAGGAGGGAACCGTGACGCTTTCCCATTCGGTTATGTCTCCTGCCTTGTCGCCGTTATCAAAATAGGCAAACCGCCATTCGCCGTTAAGCCCGCAGTATTCGCTCCCCTCGGGAATGTACCAGCTTCTCGTTTTCAGTCTGTTTTCGCTTGTTTTAAGCGGGTTTTCATAAAATCTCATAACGCACCTCTATGCTCTGAAAGCCGCGGTTTTAAAGGCTTAATCGCGGCAGTTTGTTATCAATGTAAATATACCTTAAAAAGAAAGGTTTGTCAATATTTTCTTTTACTCGGACAATAATCCTGCCAACCGTCAGTTAAAAACCGCTCTTTTAATTTTGCTGAGGACAGGGCGAAGCTTGCATCGCCAGAGATACCGCAAAGGATAGCTTACCCTATTTAAAAATATATACGCCTTATACGCGCGGCTTTTAGAGCAGTCGCAGTATTTACCCTCCCTGTAAAAGGCGGTCATAACGCCGACAATTTGCTCCTCTTTTACATATTCCTTAGAAAAAAGGTTATCTCCGCGGATTATATAAACTCCGTCCTTGCGCACCTTTAAAATGCGGTGGAGCACCAGCTCCTTTTTGGATTTAACGCGGTAAACCGGCGCGTCGCCCGCCTTTAGCGGAAACTGCGGCTTTTTTATAACCACAACGTCGCGCCCCTGCCGAAGTAAAGGGCGCATACTGATTCCTCGCGTACGGGTCATAACCTCGTCCTGAGTTTCAAGCAGCTTTTCGACGCTTTTAAGGTCCGCCTCTGCCATTATTCAATCACATCCGATGCCCTAAGCTTATCGGTAAACTCTTTAACAGCTTCGCGAATTTCTTCCTCGGTCGCGTCCTCAAAATCCTTTTTCATTGCCTCGACAATCTCGTCCTCGGTAACGTCGTTTTTAAGCATATTAAAAATGTAGGCGCCGACGTCGTTCATTTTAATAAAGCCGTTGAATTTTTCAAGGTCGTCACCCACTGCAACCGCGACGATTTTGTCCGCGACCTCATTTGTTACAAAATTGTATTTCAGCTTCATAACTACTGCTCCTTTTGCTTGACAAATTATTATTATATGTTATAATAAAAACAGAAAGGCGACCGATAGACGGTTAGCCCTCATAGATTGGTTTAAGAAATAACCGCACTATTTGGAGACAGGGCGGTTATTTCTTTTTTATAGTTGCTATGTAACCTGTTGCAAATATCAAAATCAAAATGATAAATACATAATGTTCCACTGGCAACGCCCCCTTTCGAGGGCAAGACTTAACCGCCTACCGTGAATGGCCGCCTTTAAGAGCGCCGAAACGCCGTAATTATTGTACACTATTTGGAATTGCTTGTCAATTATAATTGTTGTTTTCGCGGTTATCGGTTAATATAGAATCTGTCCTCCCGCCATTTAGCAGGGTTGTTGTCAATATAATCCCAAATTTCCCTGTAGTCCTGTTCCGAGCGTATTACGTGGTCGTAAAACGATGTCTGAAAAATTTTGTTCCCCTGTCGGTTCTTATTACACAATCGCGTTGTCAAGGATTTGAACGTGCAAATCATATCGGACAACGTAGTGCGGGGGCTTGCTCCCGCCGTCACATCGCTTATAGAAATAATCGCGTGTATATGATTAGGCATTATAACATATTTGTCTATTTTTACACCATCGTATTTCTTTCCCAAATTCAATAATTGCATCTCCGCAACTTTACCGTATTCGGATAATTTACATTCGGCGGGAGCAAGCCCCCGCCCTACGATTTCGGATAGAATTCGTGCGCGGTTTTGGGTGCAGATTGTTATAAAATATGCGCCGTTTTGGCTGTAATCGTAATTTGCGAGCCGTTTCGGTTTGCGTTTCGGTAATTCCATTTTATCACCGTATTTCTGTAGGGGCAGGGGCTTGCTCCTGCCGTTTTGTTAACCCATTTGTTTGAACCGGCGGGAGCAAGCCCCCGCCCTACGATAAGGAGGGTTATTCACCGAAAATTGTGCGGTAGGCGGTTTCGGCGGCGGAAATATCCATATTGCATTTTATTTTCCACAGGCTGCAATCGGAAATAAGGCGGTTGATTAAAACGATTGTGTTCGCCGCCGCGGCGGGGTCTTTAGGCATATAGACCTGATTAAAAATAAGGTTGACCGCGTCGTTTTTATCCATTTTCTCACAGGAATTTTGCTCGGCGCGTTCAATAAAGCAAATGTGTTTTAAGGGGGTTCGCATATTGCAGCCCAAACGCTCCTTGCCGTTCCAGGGTGTGCCGTAGGCGTAGGGCGTGTTCGGCTCGTCGTCAAAATAGCGCACAATCGGTTTGTCGCCGTTGACAATTTTAAGCCTGTCCCCTAAAAGTCTTTGCCATAAAAGCATATGCGTGGTTTTCCCCGTTCCGCTGTGTGCGGCAAACGCCACCCCCGTCCCGTCAACATCAAATGTCGCGGAATGGAGGAGGAAACCGTTATGTAAAGGCATTGTTTCAGCAATTTTCCTGCTCAATGCAATAAATTCAAGATATTGTCTAGGATAATTCTTGTCACTTTCTTCGGATGAAATATCATTTTCTGTGATTAAAAGTGATATGTCAGAATCGTCGGTTTCGGAAA
>CAMCIX010000039.1 GCA_945875045.1 uncultured Clostridia bacterium
GACATAAAGGAAATCGGAATAATAGAAAGGAATAAGAAAAGCTTTTCGGAAATTCCTATGCTTGCCGAAGCGACAAGCCCCAAAGAATTAAGAATAGCGGTTAATATTAAAAAGGAAACCCTTGTCAAAAAGTCTTGGAGCGCAATAGGAACGCCGGTTTTTAATATTCTGCCGACGGCTCCCCGCGCCTTAAAGCTTTCTTTAGTGATTTTAAAGGGAAGACCGCCCTTTAAAATATAAATTACCGAAAAAATAACGCTTACGGTCTGGGCTAAAACCGTGGCAAGTGCCGCGCCCGCCGCGCCCATTTTGAAAACGCCGACCAAAATTATATCACCGATAATATTTACAACGCAAGCAATGAGAATAAATATAAGCGGCATTTTGGAATTTCCAACGCCTCTGAAAAGACCGCTTATCGCGTTGTAGGCGGAAATAAAAACTACTCCCGCCGCACAAATTCTTATATAAACCGTACCCGCGGCCTTTGCGGATAAGGGTATTTTTAAAAGGTCGAGAGCCTGCGGAGCGAAAAGGGTTAATACTGCGAAAAAGACAAGAGAAATAACTATTAAAAGCTTAGTCATTCCCGCCGATATTTCGCCCGCTCTTTTGCCGTTTCCCGAGCCTATAGCCTGTCCTATAAGTACGGTTACGCCGGTTGTAAGACCTATAATTATCCCCGTTATTCCCTGCATAAGCTGGCTTGCGGTCGCCACCGCCGAAAAATCGGCGGTGGTTCCGTAATGCCCCACAACAATTAAGTCCACTGCGCCGTAAAGCGCCTGCAAAAGCTGTGAAAGCATAAGCGGAAGCGCAAATTTTATAAGCGGCGGTAAAATTCTGCCCTTTAAAAAGGTATTCTCCTGCATTTTGTTCTCCTGATTATTAAGCTACTGTATTGATTTGAAATAATCTGCGATACCCCTTGTTATCGCCTTTGCCTTTTGAAGGTTTGCCTCTTCGTTTACAATATTTCCGTAATCGTAGGAATTGGACATAAAGCCGTTTTCGGTAAGTACTACGGGGCAATTAGTGGTACGGCACATAAAATAATAATGCCATTTGAATATGAAATCTTTATAAATTGATGTTGAATTTTGCGTTTGATGATAGATATATTCCGCCGCCTTTGCGGAAAAGGCGTTAAAGTGGTAGGCACCGAAGCCGTTCGGAGATGCCTTGGTATTTGAGTTGTGATGTATCGCAAGGCAGAAATCGGGCTTTATGCTTTTAAGCAGGGTTATTTTATCGTCGGTTGAGCTGGTAGAATTATCGCTTCTTGTAAGGTGAACATCGGCGCCTATGCTTTCAAGCTCTGCCTTGATTTTATTTGCTAAGAAAAGGTTTTGTATAGCTTCGTTGTGATTCTTTGAATCAAAGCCGGGCGCTCCTATATCTATTCCGCCGTGACCGACGTCGATAAGTATTTTAGCGCCGTCAAGGTTTACGCCGTATTCGCTTTCGTTACTTGTAACGGCTTTGGGATTCAAAAATTCAAAGCAAAGCTGACCGTTTTCGTTGTAATAGGAGTCCCAGCCGTAAAATGCGCCCTGCTTTTTAAGGAACAACCGTAGGGTTATATCCCTGACAGAAGAGCCGTCGGCTGTTTTATTTTCTATAATCTGCGCCGACTTAAAGAGCGGATCGTCCTCGGGTATTAATATTTCTCCCGTAAAGACCGTGGCGTAGCAAAAGGTAATATCAATATAATTATATGTAGCCGAATTTACAAGATAATTCTGTGCGGAGGGATTGACATAGGACTGGGGAAGAAGGTCAAAATAGAACGGAGCCTTCCAAAGGGTATTAAAGGTAATAACCGTGTGGGAGCCGTTGTTGACATATTCCGCCGCGGCAATCTCGTTATGATCGGGCAGAGTGCCAACGTACTGCCGAACTACCGGCTTTTTGCCCTCGCGCGGCTTATCCTGACGTTCAAGATACACGCGGTAGCCCGCGCGGAGAGTGACGTAATTAATATCCTTGTAATTAACATAGCTTGACGAGCAGTAGTCAAGCGTGCCTTTGGGTAGATAGTTGTTTGTAGGCCTTGACCAGTCTACCGAGCCGTCCTTTAAGGCGGCGTCGGTGACATTTCCGTCAAAGGTTTCGGCGTTGTATTCTACTATTTCCGCAATATAGCCTGAGCCTACGTTAATATATTTTCCGCCCGTGGGGGTGGCGTTTGGGTCGTAATCGATTATGATGTCGCTTTTTTTGCAGGTGATATTGCCCGAGGTAAAGGTCTCGCTTTTGCCTCCGTGCGAGGCGGTAAAGCTGATTTTTCCGAGATTTAGGTCCTGCGCATTATCCGAGGGAAGATGAAAAACTCCGTTGTAGGAAACAAACTCGCCGGTATCCTCGTCGGAGGGGTTTTCACGCGTAAGGTCTATAGTCTGTCCGTTAAAGCTCGCCTGAACCGTACTGCCCTTTCTTGCCGAAGTGTTTACAACAACGGTAGAGCCGCTGGGATAGGTCTGCGCTCCCGACGGGGCAAAGCTGTTAATAATAACATATCTGTATCTTACAGTGTAGGTTTTGGTTTCGCCCTTGTGCGCAAAGCTAAAGCTGTTTTTTCCGACATTAAGCTCGGTCTGGTAGGCGAAAACGCCGTCCTCCCCACGCGGGATTTCCGCGCCGTTAACCGTAAGCGGCTCGGCGGGATCGCTGGTTCCCGTAAAGGTAAAGACAGGGTCGGTGACCGTTAAGGAGGTCTTTGCGGGCGAGGATATTACAAGCCTTATGCCGTTATCTACAGGCTCGTCAGAGGAAACAGGCTCTTCGGAAGCTTCCGGAGCGGCAGGGAGGGAATATACATAGTTGGGTTCGGATGCAGATTCGGTCTGCTCTTTTGTGCGGCAGGAGCAAAGAAATAAGGAAAAAGCGAGCGTAATCGCTAAAAAGCATAAAAGCGGTTTTTTATTAATGTATTTCATAATTTACTCCTTTTCGCTGTTTTGTATTCCATTTTTCAGCGTTCTTTGGTATAATACATATGTAAGACTTAGATTATTATAATAAAACAGCTTTACATTTTCAAGACGAAAAAGAAAAATGTAATATACTGTAATATTTACGGGAGGAAACATATGGGAATTTGTTATATTTTCGGAGCGGGAGAGGGACTGCCCGAAACTTTTATAAAAAAGGAGGACGACCTTGTAATAGCGGCGGACGCGGGCTTAAGCAGTCTTAAAAAGCTTGGCGTTAAGCCCAACATTGCGGTAGGGGATTTTGATTCCTTGGGATTTCTGCCCGTTTGCAAGGAGGTTATAAAACACCCTGTAATGAAGGACGATACCGATATGCTCCTTGCCGTTAAAACGGGTTTCGAGCGCGGTTATTCGCGATTTATGCTTTTCGGCGGTGCGGGAGGAAGACCCGACCATACATTTGCAAATTACCAAACCTTAACATATATAGCCGAGCGCGGCGGAATAGGATTCCTTAACTTAAACGGCTTTACCGCCGCCGTGATAGTCGACGGAGGGCTTGAATTTTCAAGCGGAGCAAGGGGTGAGATTTCTGTTTTTTCGTTAAGTGAAAAAGCGTCGGGAGTTACTCTTAAGGGACTTCTTTATCCCCTTGAAAACGCCGAGCTTTCATACGGATTTCCTTTAGGAGTAAGCAATGAATTTACAAAAGAGGCGGCGAGCGTTGAGGTTGCCGACGGAACCGTTCTTGTTATATGGAGGGGAGAGGTTTCGTTTGTTACCGCCGCATATGTCACGCGGGAAGAAAAACATATTGCGCTGATATAGCATATTGCAAAGAAAATGGGCTTTATTTCACATTTTGGTAAAAAATTTAAAAAATTATAATTTTTTGCTTGACTTTTCGGGTAGAGTAATGTATTATAATTAGCAAGAAACACTATGGCGGAACGGTAATGAGTAAAGATTTTGTCGAAAATTACGAAAACCTGTCGAACGAAGAAATTGTAAGTCGTATAAACGGCGGCGATTTCGAGCTTTTGAAGGTTATTATCGAGCGATTTCTTCCTCAGATTCATTTTTATGCAGATAGGTACTGCGCCCAAAGCGAGCGGGAGGACGCGGTTCAGGAGGCTACATACGCCCTTTATTCTGCGGTCAAGAATTATGACGCGCAAAAGTCCTCCTTTTCCACCTTTGCCGCCCTTTGCATTAAGCGTTCTGTAATTTCCTCGGCAAAAAGGCTTAAGAACCGTAAAAAAATTCCGGACGAGCTTTTGTCGCCGATTGACGAGGTTGAAATTACCGATTCTAACAGTCCCGAAAAAATTTTTTTCGACAGGGAAAGCTACAAGAACCTGACCGACAGCATAAGGCTTGAGCTGTCACGACTTGAATACAGCGTTTTACAGCTTTTTCTTTCGGGGAAAAGGTACATAGAGATTGCCGATGCGCTCGGTATTTCTGAAAAGTCCGTAAACAATGCGCTTTTGCGCATAAGAAGAAAATTAAAAAAATAAAGCGCCTGACGGCGCAAAGATATGCCCATGTAGCTTAAAAAAGCAGAGCGTTGATAACAAAGATGTCGGTGCGATTCCGTCCGGGGCTAAAAAACAACCGAGAGAGGTAGAAAAAATGTTTGAAGACAAGACGTTAGTTTGCAAAGATTGCGGAGAGGAGTTCGTATTTTCTGCAAGAGAACAGGAGTTTTACGAATCCAAAGGCTTTGTGAACGAACCGCAGCGCTGTAAGCCCTGCCGCGACAAGCGCAAAAATGCGGGAAGAGCCCCGAGAGAGATGCACGAAGCGGTTTGCGCCGCCTGCGGAGGAGTTGCTAAGATTCCGTTTGTACCGCGCGACGACCGCCCTGTATACTGCAGTGAGTGCTTCGCAAAGATGAAGGAAGAAGAAACAGCTGAATAATATTACTTAAATTTTAAGCCGTGCATTGCATTTAGCAGTGCGCGGCTTTTTTCGCTTATTTTACGGTACAATTTTTTACTGCAAAGGTTAAATAATT
Organism: uncultured Clostridia bacterium; assembly: GCA_945875045.1. Taxonomy (GTDB): domain Bacteria; phylum Bacillota; class Clostridia; order Oscillospirales; family Acutalibacteraceae; genus UBA737. The sequence continues at coordinate 4,957 of CAMCIX010000039.1, forward strand.
TCCATTGTTGGCAAGATTTTAATATATTATTCTTGTTAAGTGATAATATTTTATACATTCTAAATAAAAAACTGTATTTCAATTACCTAATCATATTGCTATAATATAATCGACGACAAAAAGGTCGTAAAAATAAGGAGGTATTTGAAATGAAAAAGTTATTGGCAACTATTCTGGCACTCTGCTTTGTTTTGGGTCTTACCGCCTGCGGCGGTTCAGGCTCGGGCTCTACAGGCGGAGAGGTATCGGTATTCTATTATACGTACAGCGATACCTACATTTCATCTGTTCGCTCGGCAATGGATAAGCTTTTGACCGAAGCGGGTCTTAAATATCAGAACTATGACGCGAACGGCAACCAGACCACCCAGACCGAGCAGGTTACTACCGCTCTCGCTAAAGGCTCTAAGCTTCTTATCGTAAATGTTGTTGACACAGGCTCAAACGACGCCGCTCAGAACATTATCGACCAGGCTAAGGCTAAAAATGTTCCTGTAATCTTCTTCAACCGCTCTGTTGAGGAATCGGTTGTAAGCAGTTATGACAAGTGCGTATTCGTAGGCACCGACTACGAAATGGCGGGTCATATGCAGGGACAGATGATAGGCGAGTATCTCGTTAAGAACTTCGACAAGGTTGACCTTAACGGCGACGGCAAAATCAGCTACGTTATGTTTAAGGGTCAGGAGGGCAATATGGAGGCTATCGCCCGTACGCAGTTCGGTGTTGAGGACGCAGATAAGGTTCTTACCGAAGCGGGCAAGGCAAAGCTCGAATTCTACGACGCTTCCAACACCAAGAAATACCTTGTTGACCAGAACGGTCAGTGGTCTTCTGCGGCGGCAACCGATTATATGAACACCCTTCTTTCGCAGTACAGTGAGGCTAACAAGAATATGGTAGAGCTTGTTATCGCCAACAACGACGAGATGGCGTTAGGCGCTGTTTCCGCACTCCAGACCGCGGGCTACAACAAGGACGGCGCTAAGGTTATCCCCGTATTCGGCGTTGACGCTACAGACGCGGCTAAGGGCGCTATCGGCAAGGGCGCTATGATTGGTACAATCAAGCAGGACGCCGACGGAATGGCAAAGGCTATTACCACTATCGGACAGAACTATATGAACGACAAGGAAGTTTTTGAGGGCGTTGACAGCGAAAACGTTGTAGGCACCTGGAGAGTAAACATTCCTTACGGCGTATACACAGGCGAATAATTATAAACATATTTAATTATTGGGTATGCCGCACGTTCTACAGACTAAACTTAAAAGGCCCCCTTGCCTAAAGGGGGCTGTCGCGGCGAAGCCGTGACCGGGGGATATTTAGTTTTGTAAAATCTTCATTAATCCCTCCACCGCCGTTCGGCGGTCCCCCTCCCTTTAGACAAGGGAGGCTTTAGGAAATCACAAACGGACAGGGGACGAGTTCTTATGAGCAATAACGAAGTAATTAACGATAACGTCCGTAAAAACGCAGACGAGCCCGTTCTCCTTAAAATGGAGAACATCGAAAAAGCCTTTCCCGGCGTTAAGGCGCTGGACAACGTAAGCCTTACGGTTAAGGCGGGTACCGTTCACGCTCTTATGGGCGAAAACGGCGCGGGAAAATCTACCCTTATGAAATGTCTTTTCGGCGTTTATACAAAGGACAGCGGAAAAATCTACCTTGAGGGTAAGGAAATAAATTTCAAAAATTCTAAGGAGGCTCTTGAAAACGGCGTCGCAATGGTGCATCAGGAGCTTAATCAGGCGCTTAAGCGCAATGTTATGGACAATATGTGGCTGGGACGTTTTCCGACGGTCGCAAAGGGAGTGCCCTTTACCAGCGAGCAGAAGATGTATAAGGCGACAAAGGAAATTTTTAACAAGCTTGAAATTGACGTAGACCCTAAAACGGTTATGAGCCGTATGCCTGTTTCTCAGCGGCAGATGGTGGAAATCGCTAAGGCTGTTTCATATAATTCAAAGGTTATCGTTTTTGACGAGCCTACCTCCTCGCTTACAGAGCAAGAGGTTGAGCATCTTTTTAAAATAATTAATATGCTGCGCGACCAGGGGTGCGGAATAATTTACATTTCCCATAAAATGGCGGAAATTCTCCGTATATCCGACGAGGTAACCATAATGCGCGACGGTAAGTATATCACCACAAGGGACGCGAAGGAGCTTACCACCGACGAGATTATCAAGCTTATGGTTGGCAGAGAGCTTACTAATCTTTATCCGCCTAAGACCAATGAAATCGGCGATGTGTTGCTTGATGTCAAGGATCTGTCCGCTGAGTATTCAAAGCTGCGGGACGTATCCTTCTCCGCCCGCCGCGGCGAGATTTTAGGCGTTGCGGGACTTGACGGCTCGGGCAGAACCGAGCTGCTCGAAAATCTTTTCGGAGTGGCGACAAGGCGGAGCGGAAGGCTTACGCTTAACGGTAAGCCCATTCGCAACCGAAATGCCCGCGAATCGATTAAAAACGGCTTTGCCCTTCTTACCGAGGAGCGCCGCGCGACGGGTATTTTCGGAATACTCAATATCCGCGAAAACGCAACGGTATCAAGCCTTAATAAGTGCAGAATAGGACCCTTCCTAAGTAAAAAGAAGCTTAAGAAAAACACCGACTGGTGTATCAATTCAATGCACGTTAAAACGCCTACGCAGGAGACCAAAATCCGTTCCCTCTCGGGCGGTAACCAGCAAAAGGTTATTTTGGGTCGCTGGCTTTTAACCGACCCTACGGTGCTTTTGCTTGACGAGCCTACAAGAGGTATCGACGTCGGCGCTAAATACGAAATTTACGAGCTTATTATCGACCTTGCTTCAAGGGGAAAGACGGTAATAATGGTATCCTCCGAAATGCCCGAGCTTTTGGGCGTGTGCGACAGGATACTCGTAATGTCGGGCGGACGCCTTGCGGGCGAGGTTAACGCCGCAGACGCTACGCAGGAAGAGATTATGGCGCTTGCCGCAAAATATGCGTAATAGGTAAGAATAGGGGGATACAAACATATGTCAGGTGTAAATATTAAAAGAAAAGGGCGCTTGAACGCTTGGATAGACGATTTCAAGGCGAAATCGGGTGCGGATAAGCGCAGGGCAATAAGCGATTTGCTCTTTAACAACGCTATGTACATAATCATTTTAATCGCGATAATTTATATTGCGATTCGTGTACCTGCGTTTTTATCGGTTTCATCAATAGTTAACATTATTTCTCTTACAGCCGCAAAGCTGCCGATTGCTCTCGGCATAGGCGGAGCGATAGTACTTACGGGTACCGATATTTCGGCGGGTCGATGCGTGGGTCTTACCGCCTGTATAGCCGCTTCGCTTTTGCAGATGACGGGCTACGCCAACAAGATTTTCCCGAATCTCGCGGTTGTTCCGCTTTGGGCTGTACTTTTGGCGGTTATCGCGGTAGGTGCGGCGATAGGCTTTGTAAACGGCTTCTTTGTTGCAAAGTTTAAGCTTCATCCGTTTATCGTAACCCTTTCAACCCAGCTTATTGTTTTCGGTCTGGTGCTTATGTATCTTATGATAGGCGGCAACAACGGTCAAACCCTTTCGGGACTTGACGAATCCTACCTTAATTTCGTTCGCGGAACACTCTTTACAATAGGCGGAGTAGCCGTTCCTAAATATGTGCTTTACGCTATTATACTCACGGCGATTATGTGGGTAATCTGGAATAAGACCAAGTTCGGTAAAAATATGTTCGCTGTAGGCTCTAACGAGGAAGCAGCAAACGTATCGGGCGTAAACGTATTCTGGACTATCGTCCTTGTTTTCGTTCTCGCGGGCGCAATGTACGGTATAACCGGCTTTATCGAGGGTGCGAGAATCGCATCCTGCTCGGCTAACACCGGTCTTAACTATGAATCGGACGCTATCGCGGCCTGCGTTATCGGCGGCGTTTCGTTTGTAGGCGGTACAGGTAAGATAAGCGGAATCGTAATCGGCGTATTCCTGTTACAGATTATTTTCGTAGGACTTAACTTCCTCTCTGTTGACGCGAATATGCTTTATGTAATCAAGGGTCTTATAATCCTTGTTGCCTGCTCTATCGATATGCGCAAATATCTTGCCCGCAAATAATACGAGGTGTAATTATGGAAAACAATAAAAACGGTATTGCTCAAAATAACGGCGAACGCAAGACAGGGGGACTGTACGCCAAGGTTAATATGTCCCTTAAAACCGCAAATATTGTGGTGGCTGTATTTATTGCTCTGCTTGTCGCGGCAACCGTTTTTGTTGTAAGCCATAACGGCTTTACCGTTAAGTTCGATACAAACGGCGGCTCGCATATAGAAAGCGTAAGGGCGATGTATTCCGAAACCCTTAATATTGAGGACAATCCCGTTAAAGAGGGGTATATATTCTGTCTCTTATACACATCTGACGCTGCCGACGATATGCAGTGTGT
>CAMCIX010000040.1 GCA_945875045.1 uncultured Clostridia bacterium
GCCTTCCCTACGTTAAAAACGGATAATGTAGGGAACGGATTTATCCGTTCCGCAAATTAGACGTTAGATGTTAGACATTAGACAGTAGACGGCGGGAGCAAGCCCCCGACCTACGATGGGTAATTGGGATTTGTCTTGCGGACGGTCAGACCCAACCCTACAAAATATTATTATGTTTCGCCTATAAATACCTCAATTTCGCGTTATTTAATTCCGAATTCCGAATTTCGCATTCCGAATTAACCCTACAAACCCCAATTTGTTTTTTACAGCTCCCTTTAGTTGTATTAAGGCTCTGCCAAGGCGGACAGGCATATTTTTCTCTGTAAGCGCATAGGAATTTATTAGTTTTTACGCGTGTTTAAAGCGCGTTTAGGGGAGTTGATTATATGAAAGACGCCACGCAGGACAGGGCGGAGATACTCGGCGAATACATTTTGGACACGGGCGCAACCGTGCGAGCCGCCGCAAAGGTATTTAAAATCAGCAAAAGCACCGTACAAACGGATGTAACAATACAGAACGTTTTGTCTGGGAAGTGGCTTAAATAAAGGATTTTTAAGACGCCTAACCGTTCTGTAACGACCGTTATTTTTGATAAGATGTAACAGAACGCGGGGACAATGCAATACCCGAAAGGCTCTACGCTCACGATAAAAATTGACAACAGAATAAGTTACAATATCAGGGTGAGGTTTTGTATCGTACCGAACTTGTCAACAAAGACGGTATATCAATGTTTTTCGGTGACGGCTCAACCTATCTGCCTTGGATTTTCGTTACAAACATCATAAACGCAATGATTGTGGATGGCGATTATCCCGGTGACTTTACGCAGCTTTTTGAAGAAGCCCGAAAGATATTGGAAAAGGCAGAGTATGTTGTATCGGACGAATATCTTATGACGGCGGTTCTGGAACTGCAAAAAGAAAAGATATATAACCCCACCGCTCTGCAAATTGCCGAGCAGACCGAGGCTGTTATTATCCGTGATGCCGAGGATATTGAGGAGGAAGATTTTTCGGCGGTTGTTACGGCGGTTGAACATTCAGACGATACGGAAGATGTGTTTGCCGAGCCTGTTGAGGTACAGAAAAAGGCAGAAAGAAAGCCGAGAGCAAAACAGGATTTACCGTCACGAAATTACCGTGCTTTTGCAAAACTCTTTCCCGATATTATTTCAGGAAAATACAGCGCTTTAATGTTAAGCGCCGGAGAGAGCTTTGATCCCCTTGAAATTTATCATAAGGGCGGTAATCGTTATTCTATGGAGCATTATTGGATAAATAATGGTGATAGAATGTACGATCCGTATATGGAATTTATCATAGACCGTGAAAACCAAACCATTCAGGCTGCTTCGTATGAAAATTCCAATGTAGGACTTGCACAGCAAGTATTTACGGACGAGGGCTATTATCCGCAACTGCAAAAGGAACTCAATTCCTTTTTAAGCAACTGGCTGAAAAATATATCTTTTCAGGATTATTCGCCTGTAAGGGCTATTGAAATAATAAACGATGAAGAAAAGACCGTTACCTTTCCAATAGAGCCTGAAACACCGCAGCTTAACTTGTTTACCGATCTAACGGACGGCGAACAGATAACGATGACGGATATATCTTCTGATGATAAGAAAAATGTTGTTACAGAAGAACCCGAAATTGACGAAAATGCAGAGTTTAAGATATTGGAAGAATGTACAGGTTCGCATCACGGACAGATTGATATGATAATGACCGCATATAAGGGCGAAATCCCTGTTGGATATATGCAGTACAGCATTTTTGAGGATGCACCGCACATCAATAATATTGAGGTTATGCCGTCACAGCGCAGACGAGGTATCGCAACAAGGCTCTTGCAGAACTTACAGGGGCAATATCCTACTTCCGAGATTGTTTGGGGCATTATGACCGATGATGGTAAAGCCCTGCACGATGCCATAACCTATTCCTTTGACAGCGAAGATTACGAAAGCGTTAAAAGAGGTCTTGATGAAGTAAATAAAGGTCTTGCAGAGTTCCATCAACGCATTGACGAGGGCGAAAGCCTTAACGATGATGAAACGGCCTTTATGAATGATTTATCGGATATTCAGTACAAGTTGGAAAAGCAGCTTGAAGAATTATCGCCAACGCATACCTTTGTCAGACTTCCGAAAGCAGAAACGGCGGTTGAACCTATAGCCGAGAAGCCCACACAAAAGCCCCAAAACTTTCGTTATTCCGAGGGTATGGAATTATACCCCACAGGCTTAAAATCGAAATACAAGGCAAATATCGAGGCAATAAAGCTATTAAAAGCCATCGAGGAAGATAGACGGCAAGCAACACCTGATGAACAGATTATACTTGCACGTTATGTTGGCTGGGGCGGTCTTTCAAATGCTTTTAATCCGAAAGCAAAGGATTGGGAGAAAGAGTATCAGGAGTTGAAACTTCTGCTTACCGATGCTGAATATAAGGCGGCTATGGATTCTACTATCACCGCATATTACACCGAGCCTGAACTGATAAAATCAATATACACCGCTTTGGATAACTTTGGGTTTGAGGGCGGTAAAAACAGAAAGTTGCTTGATCCTGCTATGGGAACAGGCAACTTTTTTAGTGTCTTGCCGGAGCATTTAAGCGATACAAAGCTGTACGGTGTTGAGATTGATAGTATCACAGGCAGAATTGCTAAACTTTTGTACCCTAATGCGAATATTGAAAACACAGGCTACGAAACCACAAAGTATGAGGATAACACCTTTGATGTAATAATCGGTAATATCCCTTTTAACTCTATCCACATTTACGATCCGAGATATAAGGATAACGATTTTTATATGCAGATGCAGACGGTATTAAAAAAGAATACGGAAAAGTAACCCCCGAAACCATAAACAAGGCAAGAACTGTTATGAACGGCGAGGTTGAAACCTATGACTATTACCTTACGGGACAATGCTACGGTTTTCAGTTGTTCGAGGGTGATGTGGAAACCGATAGCTGTTGGGGCTTTTTGGGTGCAATAAGAGATATTCAAAATAGTATTAAAGACTATATGCCACAGGGTTTTGAATCCATTGTTGAAAAACTGCAATATACGGATGATAACGATTTGGATATACACGATTATCTTGAAGAAACGGAGGAATTGGATAATGAAATATGACGGCGAAAACGCCTAAGGTTATGACTTTTATCATCAATAACTTCGGCGCTACGGTTAGTCTTGGTGGTATTGCAGAATACTTTGATAAACAGGAAAACATCAAAATACGCACCGAAACACTTAACAATTATCTTAAAATACTTGAAAACGCTAAAATCATTTATCAATGTCCACGATTTGATGTTAAGTCTAAAAAATCACTTCGGGGCGAACAGAAATATTATCTTGCCGACCTTGGTATATACTTCTCCCGTAATGTAGATGCAAGAATCAATTACGGTCCGGTGCTTGAAAACATTGTTTACACATACCTTTCTGCAAAGAACTATAAAATCAGCGTAGGAAGAATCGGCAAATTAGAATGTGATTTCATAACACGCGTTAACGATGAATACCGTTATGTTCAGGTTGCTATGACAATAATGAGCGAAGAAACAGAGGAGCGCGAATATAAACCGTTTACTATGATTCGTGACAACTATCCAAAATATCTGTTTACCATTGATACGCTCTTGCAAAAGCGTGACGGTGTAATTCATAAAAACCTCATTCAGTTTATTTCGGATGATGAAAACCTATAATTAAACAGCATTTACAAGGTGTAGGACATAAAGTGCCTACACCTTGTTTTTTACTGCAATTATCGTCCTCCGGCAGTTCCCATATAACCGAACTTATAGGACGGAATTTCAAAGTTAATATGCAACCTTTTTGAGCCTATAACAAACAATGCGTGACCTCTCCGTTTGCTTTCAAGCAGTTCAGTTTCCGCATCAGTCAGGTTATAGAGTTCTTGTGTTTCCTGAAGGTTTTTACCGTCACATCCCATAAGCAGTTTGATACACGGAATATCTAAAAGTGCTTGACCGTACATTTTAATTTCAGGTGCAAGAAAGTCAACCACCGAATGTGAAATGATAACCAATCCAGCCTCGTATTTTCTTGCTCTTTTCTCAACATTACGCAAGAAAACAAGAGATTGCGGTACATTCGGATCAATCATCAGATAAGCCTCGTCACAGATAAGCAAAACACGCTCTGTACGACAGGCGCTCATCTGCTCCCAGCTCCAACCAAGCAAATTAAAATACTGCGTTCTCTTAACATTTTCGCTTGTATTTTGCAAAGAATGGGTATCAAGACAAACACAACGGGAGCGTGTTTTGATGTTTGTATGACCGTTCCATAAAAAGCTATCGCTGCCGACAGCTATATCGTTAAGAAGTAAGGCAAGGTCACGGTACAAAATAATTTGATGAAAGGAGAATTTTATGACCTTGATTGATAAAGCGTGTGCAATTCTTGAAAAGACTAATGACGGTAATGATCTTACACCGCAACATCTGAAATTAACCGAAAATGCAGTTAATGGTTTTCTTAATGATAAGGGTTTGGAGGCTTTTGAGGAACTTTACAAAAAGGTTAAGTCCGGAGAATATAAGCGCCCTGCATATCTCGGTGTAGAGTTTATGGATAGAGATCACGAGGGGTATGTTTATTTCAAAGGCGAAGATGTTGAACATTATTCCTCTTTTTATGCTTTTTCTTACTCTGCACAGGCAGATCTAAAGGTACTGCAAAACAAGTGCTTGTTTATGGAACAGATAAAGCAATCGGTTAAAAATCATATGCAATGTGATTGGGAGTTCGGCGGTGAATTTGCAGAGGACTTTTGTAAATCGCAAAAGGAAAAATTGGATATGACGGCAAACGGAAATACTTTGTTATTTTCAATGGTTAAAATGGGTGCGGTTGATAAATTCGTTTTGCCCGGTCATCCCCCTGCACATCGGGTAACGGAAAGCCGATTTTACCGTGAAAATTGCGAATTTCAGCATAGCGATAACCGAAACTTTACCGTTACGGCATATTCCTACGGCAGCGGAGCATACAGAGAGGCTACGGCAGACGAGCTTGTGCTGATTCAAAGCTGTTTTGCTTATTTGAGAGATAAAGAGTTTATCCGTGAGGATAATTCTGAAACACGCAATTTTGATAGACAGCCAACGGTTATAGCGTATGAGCCGCCTGTCGAGGAAGAAGCAGAAGAAGATTGCGAAATATAAAAAAGTGTTTTTTAGACTAAAAAAGCCATCACGCTTCGACTGAATTTTTAGCAACGATATGTTACAATGAGTTGGTGCGCTTTTTGTGAAAAATGCTTAAATATATTATTGCTGAAAATGAAAGTAAGGTGAACTTTGTCATTGACAAACTTCGACTTTAGTGTTACAATTATTTGTAAAAAAATTCCTATTTTAGAAAAGGAAGAAAAAAACAAAAATATGAGGGGATGTGTTGTGGGGATTAATTTTAAATCTCCTCAACAAAGCAGGATAAAATATTCTTGCAAACAGGACTACAAAATGAAAGAATTACACGCAAATCTGAAAGAAACCGCAAATTATCTTATACAGCTTTTTTATGCCACTGGACAAAAATATTCTTGTTCAAGAACAAAGCTTGGAAAATTGTTGTCTATAGTTGCGTTTATATATGCTTTAGAAGACGAGGAACTTTTTGATGAAAGTATTTATAGGTATGATGGTTGCGGTACAGCGATAAATGAACTTAAATCATATTTTGATAGAGATATTTATATACAATTCGGATATGAAGATGATCAGGAATTCATAGAGGAAGATTTCGATTTTAATATTGTTCCTAAGGAAAAATATACCGAAATTACAACTATTGAACAATCGCTTAGAGCAAACATTGAGCGTGTGTTTAGAAATTTTGGTTCCTATAAAGCCTCTGAATTGGGAAAATGTATAAACCCAATTGTTAATCACGCAGAAGTAACGAAGGAAGATGAAGTAAATCTTTGTGCTATACATTCGTTATGTCGTGCTGATTTTTTGGATGTTGAGGATCATAAAGAACTTATCGACTTTTTGTTTGGCACTTTGGAGATAGATGATGCCGAATAATATGGAAAAAGATAATTTTGCAATTATCAGCAAGTTGATTGAAAAGTTATGTGATATTACATTAACGGATAAAGATTGCTTTGAACCTGAACAAACAGAATCTTTTATAAAAGAACTGACATCAGATGATATGGTTGCTATGAATTTGATGGTATCCGAAAATCCCAAACTGATAGATTCTTTACTTTTTAAAAAAGTGGCAGATTATATTGATGTTTATCAGGTTTCTGATAATATGGGTTCTCCATTTGTTTTTGATAGTGGTGGAAACTATGAACAGTTCAGAAAACATTTTGAGGAAACTTATCTAAGTATTACAGGGGCAGAACTCCCTTTTGGGTATAATTATGTCTTTGATTATATACAAGATATGAGTCAGCATTATAGAGTATTTGAAAAATTCTATGCTATTCGCTCAAAAGAAACATTTTTGGAGATTTTATCGGGTGCAAAAATACAAGCCGAGATGGCTGTTAAAAAAGGTGTTTATAAAGTTGCGGACGAAGCGGCTGATAGAGCAACTTCAAAAATAATTGCCAATGCAGCTGGTGCTGAAGATCGTGCAAAAGAAGCTAAAAATCAAGCTGAGGATGCTCGGCTTCAGGCAGAAATAGCCAAACTTGCAGCGGAAGATGCAAATATTAATGCACAAAAAGCCGCTGAAATAGCGGTTGATTTAGCTGTTGACAAGAAAATGACCAAGGTCTCTTCACAAGTATCCGAAAGCAGCGTAACAATATTGGGTATATTCTCAGGTATTGTTTTAACGGTGGTTGCTGGTTTGTTTTATTCTTCCTCGGTTTTAGAAAGTGTTAATTCTGCTAATTTTTTTAGATTAACTTCAGTTGCATCATTAGTAGGTCTGGTTTGCTATCATTTAATAGCTTTGATGTTTAGATCAATAGAAAAAATTAAAGATTCAAATACCGATGTTTCAAAACTAAACCGAGTAGATAAAATTATCAGTATATTTTTAATAGGGGTTATTACTGTGACAGGTGTTTTGCAATTCGTTTTTCCAACAAAAAACGAGGAAAACACTAAAAAATCATCAGACACTTCTATTTATGCCGAAGTAGATTTCAATACTAAACAAGACAATAGTTCTGCTGATTCGTCACAAGACGATGTTGCAAGTTCTGGTTCAGAATTAACATCTTCAAATGTTGAAAATTCGAGTTCTGAAATATCAACTAATTCCAATTAACAGAAAATATATTTTTAAGCAAGTTCTTATTTAGGACTTGCTTTTTTATTTTGGTTTTTAGATTGTTTTATATTATTAGAAAGTGAGGTATTATTTTGATTCTACCCATTATTATGATTTGTGTTTGTCTGATAATGGGCGGCGGTGTTCTCTTGTATATAAAACTGTCGAAGAAAAATGGGACTAATAAAAAGTCACAAGAAACCGATCCTGCCGCAGTAACGGCAAACGAGTTTGTAAATGTACGGGATATTAGCGGTAAATTCCTTTATACCCGTGATAATATGGTGTTGGCATATTTGCGTATTATGCCTATCAGTATTGATTTGTTTTCCAAGTCTGAAAAGCAACAGATAGTACGGCAGCTTACGGCGAATCTGTCGAGTGCAGATTATCCGTTTCAGTTAATTGCGGTGTCCCGTCCTGTAGATATTTCACCGCTTTTATCTGAATTGTCGGACACATTAACTGCTTGCGGTGATGGAAAACAAAAGGAACTGTTGAAACAGGAAATGGTGGAAATGAGTTCCTTTGCTCTTTCGGGTGATGTTGTTGAGCGACAATTTTATCTTAAAATTTGGGATAAGGCTCACGAAAACACCGAAAGAGAGTTGTTGCAAAAACTAAAATATTTAGAGGGTTATTTTTCTGATGTTGGTGTGCGTTCCGATATATTGGAACAGCAAGACATTATCCGTCTTTGTAATCTGATTAACAACCCCTCTTATGTGCATTTGGAAGATTCGGATGCTGACCCTGCTATTCCTATGATTGAGGGGTATGCAAATGGTTAATCATACGAGAGAAGAACTAAAAACGATGCAAGCGTGGCCTTTAGAGAAGAAAATCGAGGTCACACTTGATTTGATTTCAGAGTGGTATCAATATTATGACGGTAAAGTATTTGTTTCTTTTTCGGGCGGTAAAGATTCAACCGTACTTTTGGATTTAGTGAGGCGAGTATGTGCAGACATACCCGCCGTTTTTGTTGATACAGGGGTTGAGTACCCTGAAATAAGAGATTTTGTAAAAACGGTATCAAATGTTGAGTGGTTAAAGCCGAAACTGTCCTTTAAGGAGATTGTTGACATCTATGGCTATCCTGTCATATCCAAAGAGGTATCAAATGTGATTGACGGAGCAAGAAAAGGTCAAAAATACCGCATTAAAAGACTTAATGGCGAACTGCTTGATAAGAACGGCAACATCTCTATTTTTAACTGCCCACAATACAAATTCTTGCTTGATGCACCCTTTAAGATTTCCGATAAATGCTGTTATCACATAAAAAAGTCACCGATATATTCCTATGAGCGCCGTACCGGACGGAAAAGCATTATAGGAACAATGGCAAGTGAAAGTTTGTTAAGATTACAAAAATGGTTACAGTATGGGTGTAATGCCTATGATAGCCAACATCCGACAAGCAAACCGCTTTCCGTCTGGACCGAGCAGGATGTTTTACGGTATTTGAGAATGACGGGTATTCCGTACTCACCGATTTATGGCGATATAATATGAAGGCGGCAGAAAAGATAGGAAAAGAAATCACATACAAATTCGGCTACAGTAATTTCACTTTTGATTTATGGATTATTTTGCATAAGCAGAATTGTAATTCACCGAAGACTAACCGTTTTCAGTATCTGGACGATATTAACAGTGCTTATGGCGAGTCTTTTTTGAGTATGAAACAATATAAATCTAAGGAGAATTTTGAAAAGTGTCTGGCAAGCCTGAAAATATCGGATATAATTGATGCTGTAAATCGTGCCAAAAATATTATGAGATGTAATGCTGATAACGGATATAAACTTTACGAGTATAAGGGTTATCGATATTATAAAGAGAATCCTTCTTTATTTGTTTGGGAACCGATTGAAAATATTTTAAAGGATTGCGGGCTGTATAAAGCTTAGTGTCAGCAGTTAAAACGCCTTTTAATGCTCTGAGT
>CAMCIX010000041.1 GCA_945875045.1 uncultured Clostridia bacterium
TAATAAAATAGATATAGTATGTACTTAGGCGTGACGGGTTCAACTTTCGTCAGCCTAATACCGACAGGAGGCAATCATTTTGGACTGCAAGCAGTTTTTTAAACAGATTAACGGCAAAAAAATAGCAATGTGCGGCATAGGGGTAAGCAACACCCCGCTTATTATGAACTTTTTAAGCAAGGGGGCCGTCGTTTACGCCTGCGACCGCAGAACCCGCGCGCAGATAGGAGCGGCGGCGGACGAAATCGAGGCGGCGGGAGCGGAATTGAGACTGGGGGACGGCTATCTCGACAATTTGGAGGTAGACATTATTTTCCGCACCCCGGGTATGAACTTTAATCTGCCCGAGCTTGAGGCGGCGCGTAAAAAGGGTATCGCCGTGACAAGCGAGATGGAGGTATTTTTCGACCTCTGCCCCGCGACCATTTTCGCTGTGACCGGCTCGGACGGTAAGACCACCACCACAACCCTTATTGCAAAAATGCTTGAGGCGGAGGGCAAAACCGTCCATTTAGGCGGCAATATCGGCAAGCCCTTACTGCCCGAAATTGAAAACATAAGACCCGAGGATTACGTCGTTGCCGAGCTTTCCTCCTTTCAGCTTATTTCAATGAGAAAAAGCCCCGACGTAGCGGTTGTCACAAACGTCGCCCCTAATCACCTTGATATACACAAGGATATGGACGAATACGTTGAGGCGAAAAAGAATATTTTACTCCACCAAAACGCCTTTTCAAGGACGGTTTTAAACCGCGATAACGATATAACCCGCGAGTTCAGAAAGTACGTCCGCGGTCAGTCCCTCTCCTTTAGTATGGAGCGCCCCCTTAAAAACGGCGCGTGGCTCGATACCGACGGGGTTATCCATATGGCGTACCGAGGAATTGACGCGCCGATTATGCACAGGAGCGAAATCGCGGTATTGGGCGACCACAATGTGGAAAACTACCTTGCCGCTATCGCCGCGGTTTGGGGTTATGTCGGGGTTGACACAATCAAAAAGGTCGCCCGCGAGTTTAAGGGGGTTGAGCATAGGATTGAGTTTGTAAGGGAGCTTGACGGGGTTAAGTATTACAATGATTCTATCGCTTCAAGCCCGACAAGGACAATAGCGGGACTAAAGGCGTTCGACCGCAAGGTAATGCTTATCGCGGGCGGCTATGACAAGCACATTCCCTTTGAACCGCTGGTGCCGTACATTATTGATAAGGTTAAAAAGCTCTACCTTTGCGGAGACACCGCCGAAAAGATTGAAAAATGCGTCCGTGCCGACAAGGCGTATAAGGGCGAGCCCGAAATTATAAGGGTTGCCGACATTGCAGAGGCGGTCGCCGCCGCTCATAAGGACGCTAAATCAGGCGATATTGTAACCCTAAGCCCCGCCTGCGCGAGCTTTGACGCATTCCCGAATTTCGTGGCAAGAGGCAATTACTTTAAGGAACTGGTAAACAAGCTGTAATGGATATTAAGGATATTTTGTTTTCCCTCTCAAAAAAGGACGCTATAGGCACGGTAACCGAGGCGAGCGACTTCGCGCGGGAAATTTTAAGCGAATACGCCGAGGTTAAAAAAGGCGGAAATTTAAGCGTTGTAGGCTTTATTAAGGGCAAAAGCGATTACACAATACTGCTGGACGCGCATATAGACCAGATAGGTATGGTAGTGACCGACGTTGATAGCGAGGGCTTTTTGACCGTGTCTAATTCGGGCGGGATAGATATACGCGCCCTCCCCGCAAGGGCGGTCACGGTTCACGGCAAGGAAAAAATCCCCGCCGTATTTTGCAGCACGCCGCCCCACCTTTCAAAGGGGGAAGCGGAGTACACCGATATTGCGGATATTAAGCTTGATACGGGGCTGGGTAAAAAGGCAAAGGAGATTGTTTCTGTCGGGGATTATGTTACATTTTCCGCTCTTCCCACCTCGCTTTCGGGAGATTTGGTAACAGGTCGCTCTTTTGACGACCGTTCGGGGGTTGCCTGCTTTTTAGAGGTGGCAAAACGGCTTGCGGGAAAGGAGCTTCCTATAAGCGTTGCGATTCTTTTGAGCGACGGGGAGGAGCTTGGTATGCGCGGGGCGACAACCGCCGCCTTTGACATTAACGCCGACGAGGCGATAGCCCTTGACGTAAGCTTCGGCGACGGCATAGGTATTTCGGAAAACGAGTGCGGCAAGCTTAATAAGGGCGCTATGATAGGTGTTTCTCCCGTGCTTTGCCGTGAGCTGTCGGACAGGCTTATTGATTTAGCCGAGCAAAACGGAATAAAATATCAGCTTGAAGTTATGGGCGGCAAAACGGGTACTAACGCCGACGTTATCTCGGTCTCGCGCGGAGGGGTTAAGACCTGCACGGTTTCAATCCCCCTTAGAAATATGCACACCGAGGTTGAGACATTAAGCCTTCAAGATCTTAATTCGGTCTGCGACCTGCTCGAAAAATACATTATGTCGGGAGGTCTTTTAAATGCTTGATATTTTAAGGGAGCTAACCGCGCTTGACGGCGTTTCGGGCGAGGAAGACGCGGTAAGGGATTATATAATTTCAAAAATCGAGGGACATTGCGAGTATAAAATCGACCCGCTGGGCAGTATTATCGCCTTTAAAAAGGGCAAAAACCGCGCGGTCAAAAAGCTTATGGTTGACGCCCATACCGATGAAGTGGGGCTTATTATAACCTCCGTTACGTCCGATGGATTTTTAGGCTTCTCGGCGGTCGGGGGAATTGATACCGCCGTGCTTATGTTCAGAAGGGTTAGAATCGGCAATGTTAACGGTGTTATCACGGGCAAGCCGATACATCTTATTTCGGCGGAGGAGCGCAAAAAGCTCCCGAAGCCCGACAGCCTTTATATAGATATAGGCGCGTCCTCTAAGGAGGAGGCGTTAAAGCTTATTCGCATAGGCGACCGCGCCGTAATCTGCGGAGAATATGCGGAAATGGGCAGTAAAATTAAGGCAAAGGCTATTGATGACCGCGCGGGCTGCGCGATACTCATTTCCCTCTTAACAAAGGACAGCGACTACGACTTTTACGCTACCTTTTCGGTTGAAGAGGAGGTGGGGCTAAGGGGTGCTAAGGCGGCAACCTTTACAGTCGCTCCCGATTCGGCAATTGTGCTTGAAGCCACCACCGCCGCCGATATTGCGGGGATTGAAGCTTCAAAAAGGGTCTGTGTTTTAGGCAACGGTCCCGCCGTCTCCTTTATGGACAGGGCTACGGTGTATGACCGCGATTATTATAATGCGGCTTTGAACAGCGGAATAAAATGTCAGCCAAAGGCGGCGGTTGCGGGCGGAAATAACTCGGGGTCTGTGCATTTAAGCCGCGGCGGGGTGCGAACCCTTGCGATTTCTGTGCCCTGCAGATATATCCACTCCCCCTCCTGCGTTGCGGACAAGGAGGATATTGAAAACGCGGCAAGGCTCGCAAGATATATGATAAACGGCATATGCTCGGGTGAAATTAAATGATAACCCTTACGGACGCTCTGCCCGAGGTTTGGGCGCCAAACGCCGAATATATACGGATAAAATGCCTTTACGACTGCTACAAGGACGATAAGGATGTACTTTTTTGGCAACAGGACGGCGGCAGGGCTTATATTTCCTTTGCAAGCGGGGATATGACGGTCTTTTGCGAAAACGGCGACTACGAAGAAATAAGGGAGTTTATTTCGGTGATTTCACCCCGTAGTATTTTCGGAAGTCTTGACGTTTTAAGGACGCTGGGATTTAAAAATATTCATTCTGTGTTTGTTATGTCCCACAAGGCGGATATTTCGGGCAATACGGCGGGAGATAGCCTACAGAGCAGGGAAATTTACGATATTTTAAACGTTAAGGAGTTTTCTCTGCCCGAATACCCCTATTTTGCGGTGGATTTTTGCAGACGGCTTAATCGGGGGCTGGCGGATTACTTTGCAATTAAAGACAAATGCGCCGCCGTCTCCTTTAATACGGGGAATTACGCCCTTTTAAACGGTATTGTAAGCCGTGAAAAAGGGCTTGGAACAATTGCGCTTAACGCAATTTTACAGAAAAATTACGGCAGGGAGCTACTTTGCTGCTGTGAAGAAGAATTAATCGGATTTTACGAAAAAAACGGATTTATAAAAAGATATAAGGCGGGATACAGTTGCAGACAACAAGCATAAACAGCTTTTTTAATATAGATGAAAGGCTTTTAAAATTAAACGGACAAATTACCGAAAAATGCGGCGAGAAATTTCGGGAGATTGACGCGGTCACCGAATTTAACCAGCTAAAGGTGCTGTCTGCCTTTATAAAAAACGGAGTAAGCGAGGCGGCAATGGCGGGGTCTACGGGCTACGGCTATGACGACCGCGGGCGCGAGATTTTGGAAAGGGTTATGGCTGATGCTTTGGGCGCGGAGGACGCGCTTATGCGCCACAATTTCGTTTCGGGCACGCACACCTTAACGGTGGCTTTATTCGGAATTTTAAGACCGAACGACAGGGTGCTTTGTCTTACGGGCAGACCCTATGACACGATTACAGGCGTTTTCGGTATCGACGAAAAAACCGATGGCTCGCTTGCCGATTTCGGGGTAAAATACGCACAGGTGGAGCTTAAAAAAGACGGCGCGCCCGATATAGCGGCGATAAAGACGGAGCTAAAAAACAACAAATATAAAATGGCGTACATTCAACGCTCCCGCGGCTACAGCACAAGACCCAGCCTTACGATAGCTGATATTGAAGAGCTGTGCAAAGCGGTGCGTGAGGTCTCCCCGGATTCGGTTATAATGGTGGATAATTGCTACGGTGAATTTACAGAGAAGAAAGAACCCTGCGAGGTCGGAGCGGACATTATTGCGGGTTCGCTTATTAAAAACCCCGGCGGCGGTATCGCCCCGACAGGCGGCTATATCGCGGGAAGGCGGGAGCTTATAGAGAAATGCGCGGCAAGGCTTACCTGCCCGGGGGTCGGGCGCGAGGTGGGAGCTACCTTAGGTCACAGCCGCGAGCTTTATATGGGGCTTTTCTCCGCACCCCACGTTGTGGGCGAGGCTCTTAAAACCGCCGTTTATGCGGCGGCTCTGTTTGAAGCCTTAGGTTTTGAGGTCACCCCTAAATACACCGAAAAGCGGGGGGACATTATCCAGTGCGTGACCTTGGGCTCAAGAGAGGGACTTATCGCCTTTTGTCAGGGTATGCAGTCGGGCGCGCCTGTCGATTCCTATGTTGTACCCGAACCCTGGGCGATGCCCGGCTATACCGACGAGGTTATAATGGCGGCGGGCGCATTTACCTTGGGTGCGTCTATTGAGCTTTCGGCGGACGGTCCGCTCCGTGAGCCCTATGCCGCCTGGATGCAGGGCGGGCTTAACTTCCACAGCGCCCGCGCGGGGGTGCTGTTGGCGGCGCAAAAAATGCTTGAAGCAGGAAAAATAAAACTTTAAGACGGAGTGAAAACAGATGAAAAAGGTCTTTTCGGGCGAGGTATACGAGGTTTTGCCCATATCGGGCGGAATAATTTTTTCCTACTGCAAGGACGTTATCGAGGAAAACACGCTGGTATCCTATAAAATGATTACCTTTGATAACGGAAGATTTACCGACATTGCGAAAAATATATATCTTCTTACCAAATTCGGCAACAATTATAAGGCGGTGGCGGCGGTTTGCGGCAATTATATAACCGCAAAATCAATAGTCCTCCCGGGCGGCAAGGTGTTTCTGCTTTCGGAGGACGGCGAGGCTATGCTTTTAGGCGCAGACGCAGTTCCTGTCTGGACGGGAGAGCTTAAGTACCGCGGCGGGGTGGCAACCGATATTGCCCTTTACAAAAACGCGCTGTGGGCAAGCTTTGCCGATTGCAATGTCCTGCTTCGCTATAACCTTACGTCTATGCGGGAGGAGCTTAGAATAGGCGGAAATAAGTCCCCCTTTGATAAGCCGTCGGGGCTTTTTATCGACGGCGATACCGTTATGGTAAGCAATGCGGGTTCTTCAAAGCTTATCGAGGTCAACCTCAACACCTACAGCGTTTTTGAATATGAAGAATTTTCCGAGCCTGTCAGGCAGTATGTGAGGGTCGGCGAAAACCGTTTCGCGGTGCTGGATTCGGGACTTTACCTTATTTAGATGTTAGATTTTAGATATTAGACATTAGAAAGCAGCATTAACTTTAGCACTCTTTTTAGCCGAGTGCTAAAATTAATGCTTTATTCATAATTTATTAACACAATAGGCTTAAAAAGGTTCTATACTATATGTCAGTTAAAGTCAAACTTATAAAAGGTGATAAAAATGCGTACAAAACAGTTTAAATCAGAATCAAAAAAGCTTATGGATATGATGATTAACTCAATCTACACCCATAAGGAAATTTTCCTCCGCGAGCTTATCTCCAACGCGAGCGATGCGCTTGACAAGCTCTATTTCCGTTCTCTTACCGATAACTCGGTAGGTATCGCGCCAGATGACTTTGAGATTCGCATTGAAATCGACAAGGACGCGAGAACCCTAAAGGTTATCGACAACGGCTGCGGTATGACCGAGGAGGAGCTTGACAAGAACCTCGGCACAATCGCGAAATCCGGCTCCTTCGATTTTAAGCAGGAGAACGAGAAAAAGGAAAATGTGGATATAATAGGTCAGTTCGGCGTGGGCTTTTACTCCGCCTTTATGGTGAGCGATAAGGTCACGGTGGAAAGCAAGGCTTTCGGCTCGGACGAGGCGTTCCGCTGGGCTTCGAGCGGCACAGAGGGCTATACGATAGAGCCCTGCGACAAGGAAACCGTCGGCACGACAGTAACCCTTTACATTAAGGAAAAGACCGAGGACGAGAATTACGACGAGTACCTCGACCAATACAGGATAAGTGCCCTTGTAAAGAAGTATTCCGACTATATCCGCCACCCGATAAGAATGGAATTTACAACTAAAGAGCCTGTCGAGACCGATGATAAGGATAAAGAACCCGAGTACAGAGACATAACCGAGCTTCGCACCCTTAACAGTATGATTCCGCTCTGGAAAAAGGCTAAGAGCGAGATAAAGCCCGAGGATTACAATAATTTCTACAAGGATAAATTTTACGATTACGAGGATCCCGCCAGGGTTATCCACTCAAAAACCGAGGGTCAGGCGACCTATTCCGCTCTGCTCTTTATTCCGAAGCACCCGCCCTTTGATTACTACACAAAGGAGTTTGAAAAGGGACTTCAGCTCTACTCCAAGGGCGTGCTTATTATGGATAAGTGCGCGGACTTACTACCCGATTACTTCAGCTTTGTAAAGGGACTTGTCGACAGCGAGGATTTGTCCCTCAACATTTCCCGCGAGACCCTACAGCACGACGGTCAGCTAAAGCTTATCGCCAAGACGATTGAAAAGAAGATAAAGTCCGAGCTTGAAAAAATGCTCAAGGACGAGCGCGAGGCATACGAGGAGTTCTTCAAGGCGTTCGGAATACAGCTTAAATTCGGCGTTTACAACGATTACGGTATGCACAAGGACACCCTTAAAGACCTGCTTTTGTTCCGTTCGTCAAATGAGAAAAAATACGTCACCCTTAAGGAGTACGCTGAACGTATGAAGGAGGGGCAGGACGCGATTTACTACGCCTGCGGCGAGACAGACGAGAAGATTGAAATGCTCCCCCAGACCGACGCGGTTAAGGACAAGGGTTATGAAATTCTATATCTCACCGAAAATGTCGACGAATTCGCCCTTAAAATGCTCGGCGAATATGACGGCAAGAAGTTTATGAATATATGCGACGATAATCTGAACCTCGACAGCGAGGACGAGAAAAAGGCGCTCGAACAAGAGAACACCGCCGCAAAGGATATGTTCGACTTAATGAAGGAAAGCATTGGCGACAGCATAAACGGAGTTAGGTTTACAAATAAGCTTAAAAATCACCCCGTATGCCTTACAAGCGAGGGCGGAATTTCCCTCGAAATGGAAAAGGTGTTAAATTCAATGCCGGGCGCCGCAGAAAACAAGGTACAGGCAAAGTTGGTGCTTGAAATCAATGCGGAGCATCCGATTGCCGAAAAGCTTAAAACGCTTTATAACGAGGATAAGGATTCGCTCGGAAAATACGCAAAGCTCCTTTACGGCGAGGCGTGTCTTATCGGCGGAAAGAGCGTTCCCGACCCCGCGGAGCACAGCGCGCTTGTCTGCGAGCTTATGACAAAATAGATAGATATAATAAAACGGAGGCTTGCCTCCGTTTTATTATAACCATTATTCAAATACAGGCTGTGAAGTGCCCTTGTCGGCAATGCAGACCCAGCTGTTGCCGGGGTTTACGGTAAGCTCGCTGCCGTCGGCATTTGTGAATTTAAAGCCGTTTTTCGCAGCGCCCTTGCTCCATTTAATTGCGGTGTAGGTACCGTTTACGCAGTAGTAGCCGTCGCCCGATTCAAGAGCAACCTGCCTGTGATAGCCGTCCGGGTAATTTCTGATTGAGGTTAGCAGAACAAACACATTCTTAACGGTTACGGCTTCGCCTGTTATGTAATCATTACGGACGGTATTGCCGAAGTACCTTGTATAACGTCCCGAAGCGGAATCATATTTCATAACGGTCTTATAGCTTGCGGAGAAGGGTACGCTTACTGTTGAGGCGGCGTTTTCAAGAGCTACGGGCGCGTCCTCCTCGGCAAAGCTTGCCCACATATCGCTGCTGCCGCGTTCGGTTTTAACCCCGTCCTTTACAAGTCCGTCCCAAAGCTTGCCGCCCTCGGTGTAAAGGGTATGCTCCGAGGCAAGCCCGTTTTTGATGCGGAAGCCGTAATTACTTTCGGAAATATTAATATCGTCAATGTCCTTAAGGTGGGGAGCGCAGTATGTCGGGTCCTGACCGTGGTGCAAATAAATAGCATTAAGTCCTAACGCTAAATCAACATAAGGGTATCTTGCCGAGCGTATTGTGCCGATTTTATCCGCCTTGGTAACATCCTGAAAAACAGCCATAAGACGTGTAATTCCGCCCTCAACCTCGGTTTCGAAGACTATGTCAGCTTTATTTAAGCCGGTCTGTACCGGCTGTGCTAAACTGATGTTGTTTACCATTATTGCAACAGGACGGTCATCTGTCTTGTCGGCGGAAAGCTCCGAAATACCGGTAAGCGGATTTTTGCATAAAACAGGCGCAGATTCCGTCTCGCTGATTGACGGTTCATCACCTTTGTCAACGCTTAGTCGGTCATTGTTTTTTGAACAGCCCGCAAGCAGACAAATTGTAAGACATAATAATACGGGTAATAC
>CAMCIX010000042.1 GCA_945875045.1 uncultured Clostridia bacterium
ACACACTGCATATCGTCGGCAGCGTCAGATGTGTATAAGAGACAGCTTATGTACCGTCTTGCTTTAACGCATTCGCAAGCTGGATTGATACTCTCTCTGTTCCGCCGCTTCTGGTAATATCTCCCGAAAAAAAGCAAACCTTTTTC
The DNA here is from genome assembly GCA_945875045.1 of uncultured Clostridia bacterium. Lineage (GTDB taxonomy): Bacteria > Bacillota > Clostridia > Oscillospirales > Acutalibacteraceae > UBA737. The sequence goes on from CAMCIX010000042.1 coordinate 147, forward strand.
ACAGTCTATCCCCCGATTTTTGTGGTGAACGATTTCTTTTTACCCGGTATTTCTACCGTTTGCCACCTTTTTTGAGAATATAAAATGGATTTAATCATTTTAAACATATACTTTGTTGCGTTAATCGGTGTAAGGTAACTTTGCCCTGCCATTCGGTCTTCCATTGTAACCTTAACCTCACGGATATCCGCGCCCATACGTATTAAAAATGCCAGCGTATCGGGTTCGGGGGTAAAGTGCTTGTTTTCGATAAAAAGTGACATTATATCAGCCGAAAACAGCCTCATCCCGCTTGTGGGGTCGGAAAGTTCGGCATTTGCCGCATGGCGAACCGCATGGAAAATAATTTTACCGCCTAACGTTCTCAATCTAAAAGGCATTTTAGAATTTAAAAACCGAGAACCGATTACAATATCACAACCGCTTTCTTTCATACAGTTTACCATACTATTGATATATTCCGACAGGTGCTGACCGTCCGCGTCAAACTGCAAAGCCGCGTCATAGCCGTTTTCTAACGCATATTTCATTCCCGTGCGCATCGCCTCGGCAAGACCTCTATTAACGGTATGATTAATAACATTATAGCCGTTTTTCTCGCATAATTCTTTTGTTTCGTCGGTCGAGCCGTCGTTTACAATTATGTAATCGTATTGCGGGCAGGTTGAGCGCAAGCGTTCAATTACACCCCTTAGGCTTTCCGCCTCGTTATAAGCGGGTATTATTATAAGCAGTTTCATTAAAATTTCCCTCTACTTTGCCATAGCAATAAATTCGTCAAATCCCTTGGTATTACACAGTTCCTTTTGCTTTGCCTTTTCTCCGTAACCTTTGCACTTTTCGGGATTATTAATCATATACAAAAGCTTTTCGCATACCTGCTCGGGGTCAAGCTCGCAGAGAATACCGTCCGTACCGTTTTCTATTTGTTCTCTGTTGCCGCTGCAATCGGTTGCAAGAATAGGCTTGCCGAGTACCTGTGCCTCCTGCAAAGCAATGCTCTTGCCCTCAAATTCGGTTGCGTGAACATAAAAATCACAGCCCTTATAGTAAGGATAAGGATTTTCTTTGACCCCCATAAGGATAAAATCATTTTCGAGTTCCGCCGACTTTATCTGCTGTTCAAGCTGTTGTCTAAGATCGCCCTCGCCTAACACATACCACCTAATAGGCATACTGATTTTCTCTTTAATCAACTTCATAGCCTCAATAGCAATATCATATCTTTTCTGCCGTGTAAGTCTGCCGACTGTAAGAAGCCTTAAGCCCTTAAAGCCGTCGTTGAAGCCCTCGCCCTGATCTGCCATTTTTATGATTCTTTCCTGATTTAAAATATTATTAAATACCGAGGTTTTGTTCTCATATTCAGGATAGACCCTTAAAAAATGCTCCTTAACCTCATCGGATACCGTAAAAATACGATCGAATTTTTCGTAGCAATCAAGGTCCAATTCCCTTGTGTAGCCCGCTTTTTCGTAATCAATATGTACAAACGCCGCCTTTTTCTTTGCCTTTATATGCTGTGCGGTATAATAGGTGGCGCCGCCCTCCAAATAAGCGACCGCCAAATCGTATTCTTCCTGTATTTTGGGCGCGCCGTCCGAAAGCAGTCGCCAAAAGAGTTTATCAAGCAAAATTTTTCCTTTTTTTAGCATAATAAAGAAGTTTTTTATAAGATAGGGAGCACGCCGCAGAAACAGGGCTTTCCCTATTCCCGCCTTTAGCACGCTTAAGGTCAAAAGCCTTCTTCCTTTCTTTGTAAGTACGGATACCTCTTTGTATTTTTTATTAATAAGCCGCACATTCTCGGGCAGTTCACGGCGCAATTCGCCCTGACCCGTAATTACAAACAGAGAAATCTCATACTTGTTTGAATCGAGCGCACTAAAGAGATTAAGCATTGCGCGCTCAGCGCCGCCGCAGCCCAGCGTATTAATGATAAATAACAGTTTCTTCATCGTCTTTTTCTTTCTTCGTCAGTTTGTTTGCGTCAATTTCAAGGCTTCCCTCCGACCTATCTTGCTCGTAAAGGTCAAATACCTTTGGAGAGGGCTTAATACCTTTTGCTCGTTTCATAATACTTCCACGGCAAAACATATGCTCGTCAATATGCTTTTCCATCCAGCGAAGACGCGCGTAAGCAACGGAAAATCCGACAATCGAACCAAACCATACGCCGAATCCGTAGAATATGTAGCTCATGTGTATTGCCGTAATTGATGCTAAAAATGTCGTCAGGCAAAAGCAAACGGATGTTAGTAATGCCCCGTTTAAATCCTCGAAGTAATAAAGGAATATAATCTCCGCATACATAAGAAAAAGTACAAAATATCCTGCCGCCACCATTGGATATATCCGCATAACAAGTCCCGAATATCCCATTCTCGGCAAAAAAATCACAAATATCAAATAAATTAACACCGAAACTATAAACTGCAAACGCAAAAGCGTCATAATCTCGCTTGAAAGCCGGCGGAACATTCGCTTTTTTGTATTTCTTATGTCAAGACCTCTGCCGCCGAAAACAGCGTCCGCATAATCACGGTATCGCTCATGGAAATACATTTCCACCCTGGAAATAAATATAACACTTGCGGATATATTGGTGAACATAGCAAGACAGGTAGCCATATCGTATGGTTGGTTACACACAAAGGTTTTGACCAAGTGCATCGCCATATCCGTTCCCCAAAATACGAAATTGTGAATAAAAAGTCCAAGAGTATAAAGAAAATTTATCAAAATCAGTTGCCAATATTTTCTGAAATATTCAAATACCCGCTTATACTCCTCGCTGTTATCAGGGAAAAACTGGTGAATTTTTGCCCACTCAAGAACGGCGGTCAGAAAGAAACCCGCAGCAAGAGCTAAAAGCATACTGTATGTAATGCTGACTTTGCAAATATAATGTAAAAAGAGTGACATCAAAAACGCCGTAACCATTCCTATCAAAAAATACAGCGATATTAATCGGTATTCCTTACAGATTGAGAGATACAGCATATTATAAAAGACAAGAACAAGACTTATAAAACAGCAGTATCCCGTAAATACATAATAAATCGGTACGCCGCCTACCAGATGCTCATAAAAGCAAAAGGGTATGGCAAACAGACAGCTGAAGCAGATATTAGTCAAAAGACCCACTCTGTGGCAAGGCTCAACATCCTCATACCGTTCCTCAAAAATCACATCCGACATATACCGCGACAGCACCGCATTAAAGGGGGAGGTAGTAAGAAGCGAGAATATGAAAATATACAGCACCGTACAGGAAAAAAGCTCGCGGTCAAAATATCCGACCGTATTGAATTTTAGGACATATTGCATCAGTACAAGGTTGATTATTACAACCAAAATCGGCGCAATAGTTACAACCGTACTGTAAAAAAATCCGATAATATCGGTGGTGACAGTATTCTTTTTATAAATTTTATTAAGCTTTACACCGATTCCTGCCATAAATATCTCCCTTCTGTGCGGTATTTTAAGTGTTATTCAAAGTTTATGTTTTGCCTTTCGGCGGCTTTTCTGTAAATCCCCTCGTAGGTTTTTTTCATATCTTCAATTTTATATTTCCGCATTAGTCTGCGATATCCCACTCTTGCCATACGCCTGCGTTCTTCGGGGTTTTCCGCCATATAAACCATAGCGTTTGCAATTTCCTCTATGTTCATAATATGGGTCAAAATACCCGCTTTTCCGAAATCGTCGTCCTCGCCGTACAAAAGCCCTCTGCAATTACCTACATCTGTGGCTATCACCGGCACATACGCCGCAAAGCTTTCGAGTATTGTAAGGGGCTGACCCTCGCTTATGCTGGTGAGTATAGTCATATCCATCCATCCTAAATAATCTGTGACATTTACTCTTCCCGTAAATTCTATATCGGAAATTTCCAGTTGCTCTGCCATTTTAAAACATTCCGCCGCATATTCCGGTTCTTCGTCATAAGGCCCCATAATCCAAAGCTTTAGTTTCGGACAACGTTTTTTTGCATAGGCAAACGCCTGTATCAGCGTTTTAAGATCCTTGATGGGTGCCACACGGATAACCGCGCCAACATTGATATATCGTTTATTTTCGGGGGAACCAGCAGGTAGATTTTCAAATTTTTTATAGTCAATACCGTTTGGGGTAATCATCAGCTTTTCCTTAGGACAGCCAAGCTCCTCCTGCAGCTCACAGGCGTGTTCATATAGCCCTGTAACCGCATCTGCGGTATTGTAAGCCACTTTGGACATTTTCTTGAACTGGCGAATCCAGATATTTTTATAAGTGCGCTGTACCCACTCTGCTTTTATCAGTTCTTCTTCTCTCTCTCTGGTGTAGATACCGTGTTCGGATATAATAAGCTGTCCTTTATGGAAGTGCTTACCCATACTGCCTATTATTCCCGCATAGCCCGTTGAAACCGCGTGATACACATCAGCCTTGGGGATTTCCATAGACAATGCAAGAAAAAGCGGAAGATACATTGAACGCATTGTCCATAAAAAATCCGAAAATACAATATCGGGATATTGCAAATTATAGCAGTCTAAAACCGCATGATAAAAATCTTCGCCCATAAGAAGCTCGTTTATCGATACATTATTATTGCAAAAGTAATCAAAAAGTACCGTCCACTCCACATCTTGATCAAGAAGTAAGCTCCTCAGTGCGTGATATTCTTTTTGTTTAAGTTTTGATTTGTGCAGTTTGTTAACACTGCCCCAATCATCATCTTGAAGGTATAATTCGTGAACCTCTGTTACATTTTCGGGCAACTCATACGCAAATTTTCCGCTAAGCTCTCTGTTTGCAATAATTGAAAGCAGAATAAACTCCTGTTTAGGAAAGGTCTTAATCATACTGTGTACCCAGCCGGAAACGCCGCCTACCACATAAGGATAACATCCTTCCGATATAATACATATACGCATAAGTCACACCTCTTTTCGTTTAATCGCTGTAATATAGGCTTGTTTTTGATTTTAATTTTATTCTTGCCGAGTCATCAGTAAGTGTCAAAAGATATGCATCCTCTTCCACCTTTTTATAACTGCCTCCCGTCATTTCGTAAATCTCTTCACCGTGAGTTCTGAGAAGCAGATAGGCACTGCCGTTGTAGTTTTCGGCTTTAATGGTAACTGTATCATTATTTCTGTTACTTGTCACTTTTCCGTTCAAAAAGTTTCTGACCCGTTCATCGCTTTGACTGACGGTGGTTTTATCAAAGACCGAAAAGGGTTTACAGTATGTATCGATATTCGCCGCCATCTTATCCGCTAAATTTTCCCATTGGTCTTTTTCGTTTTCGGGATTCAAAATTCGGTATATATCTGTCTGAACATTGATGTAGCCCAGCCCGGTTTCAACGCTTTTAAGTCTTAAGTTGTCTCTATAGCTGTGCTTATAAGCGTCGGTGGTCACGTTTTGGTAGGTAATCTTATCGGTAAGCCAGTAGATTATCCTCTCATTCTCCGCATACTCGCCTACAACAGTGCGAATATCGCTGAAATAATCTGTTTTTCCGTTGCCGTTTATCAAACTCTCAAGCTTATCCTTATTTTCATTGCGGACATAACCCGCCGCAAACATATAATCAAGGTTCAGCTTATCAAGCTGAGCTTTCTCATCCTTAACAGACGCCCTGATATCCGAGCTGTTAATCCGCCCGAGGGACACCCCCGCCTCTGCCGATTCCTCGTTAAAATATTTTAGATATTCAATAAGACCTTCTGTTTTAGGCGTAGTTTTAGTACTGTCATTTTGCTTTACCGAAATGAAGGAGGTTATTATCCAGTTGCCCTTATCTGCCGCCGCCACGAAAGAGGGCCAGAGAATATCGCGGCAGAACTGTTCGGTAGTCATTCCGTAGACCTCAGCCATTAGTTTTTCGTTTTCGTTAGTTAAATCGGGAAATCCCGCTATAAACAGATTCTGTGCGTTTACTACCGAATAGAGTGTATACTCCTGTGCTTCATAAAGCATTGCGTCAAGTATTCCGATACCCGCCGTCTTTATATAATCCCCGTTCACCGCAAATACCGAGCCGTTTTCCATATTGCTCCGCCAGATAATCGCGGGCATATCCTCATTATTGATGCCGAGAGAGCTTTTCTCCTCCGCCGAAAGAAAGCCTACCATATATGTCTTTGTCCTTGAAGAAATATCGTACCAGGGTATCTCGCTGTCCATATCTGCGAGGTCGGGATTGCTTGCTTCATCAAAGGAATAATGGGTTTCCCCGCCAAGCAAAAAACCGCTGTACAGACGGATTTCCTGTAATTTTACCGTTTCTCCACGCAGGCGCTGAATACCCAAAAGATTTCTAAGCGCGTCACAATTTCTTATCGTATTATAGGAGGGCATACGGTAAAAAATCACAACTCCGCCCTTACTTACATATTCGGTAAATGCTTCGGCATATTCTTCGGTGTTTGTTTCGAACAACTCGCCGTCCACAAGCAAATATTTTCGGCTCACATCCTCAATTGAGCTAACCGCATCAAGGGAATTTAAAGCCGTAAACTCTTTTTTGCGGTATTCCGACCATTCCTTTATTACTTCAAAATATCCGTTCTCCTCTTCACCGAAATACAGAACCTGACCGTCGGTTTCGCCGTTTACAAAAAAACCGTCTTTTTTATCTAAAGCCTCAGTCTCAGCCATATGATTCACATCATAATCGTTATAATATTCCTTTAAAACTACCGAAGAGAGAAAGAGCGCCAGCACGACAATAATAATAGTAAACATCATTATAAAATTCCGTTTTGACAGCATCTCTCTTCCTCCTTTTCCCATTACTGCTGAATCATTCGTATTAGCTCAAGGGTCTTGTTGTCAACCGCCACTGAAGACTCTTTAAGCTGTGAAAATACCTCGAAAAATTTTTCCTTATTACCTGTTTCAAAATACAGTTTAAGTCTAACCTTGTAAGGGTTTAGCAAGCGTGGGTACTGCTCAAAAAATCGGTTTCCCCAAAGCTCGGATTTTTCATATTCCTTAAGCTCCATTACCCTGCCGATAAGAGCTTCATAACATTCCTCGGTAAGACTGCTCCTCGCATTTTGAAAAAGCATTTCGCAAAGCTGTTCCATTTGGGCTACATAATCTATTTGCTCAATCTTGGTGAAAACATTTTGCCTGAGCATATGATTCATATACTTAATAAGCTTTAAAACAAGCTTTTGGCATTCTTCATCCTCTATATCAAGCTCTTCTATCATATACTTAGTTTTTCTGACATTTTCGCGAAAGACATCCATCTTGCTCTGCAAAAAGGACGCCGCATAGTGGGCAACCTCCGAATCGTCGCTGTCAAGAGCAAGGGCTATGGCGGCATATGACTCATCGGTCTCACCCAAAAGCACATTAAGCATATTAGCGCGTTTCTTCTCTTTATCAGAGACAAGAATTGCCTCTTCTATAGAGACGATATTGCGTTCTCTCGCTTCATCGGCCTTAACCCGTGCGATATGTCTTTTTTTGCTGAATTCAACATCCGAAAGGTCTCTGTTTCCGATTTTTATAAACCGATACTTTATAAAAGAAAACAGAAAATACATAATGCCGACTATCGGGCAAAGCAGCATAATGGTCGCGTGCATCACATACTGATTTCGGTTATCCGTATCCCTTTTAAAGATGAGCCACCAAATCAGATAACCGACAGAAGCTGCGGTATTTAAGATAATAAGGCATAAGAAAATTATTCCTGCGCGCGTCATAATTCCCTCTCCCCGCTTACAGCCGTGCTGATTCCGTTTTGATTAAGTTCTGCCCTTATACGGTCGCATTCTTGCCTCTCAGTACCGATAATAAGAATATTAATTCCGCCGTCTTCACCGTATCCGATACAGCAAAACGGATTAAGCAGAGAATTGATAACGGAAACAGCGCTTTCCGCGTCCTTTGAAGTGACCTTCAGCAGATAATAATCCGTCATACCGTTCCTTTTCGCCTCACGGAATATATCAACAAGCTCCGCAAACGCTTGCGTATTTAGCGCCAAACCGCCTAATGAACAGCGTTCCTCTTTAAGAAGCTCCATATACTCTTCTGCGCGCTTCACCGATTTTTTGATAAGCTTGCAAAGCACAGTCAAACGGTTTGATTCATCGATAGTCATTCGCTCAAATGGAATACTCCAAAGCATAATTATCATATTAGGCTTGCCGTCTTCAAAAAGGGTATATGCCATAGTCGGATATTCCGAATCCATATCACGGTTAAGATATACAATGTCCTTTATAACCGCATCATAAATCGGCTCTTTACCCGGAAGATAAAACGTATCGCCCATTGAAGCCGCCTTTTTAGAGGTATACCCGAACAGCCGTGCATAATTATCGCCGTCAATAAAGTAAATTGAAACATCGTTACACTCGGTCACTTTTTTTACAAGCGTAAGAGCACGGAAGAGAATTTTTGTCGGGTCATCCTCGCCGAGTTGTTCTATTATATCGTAGACCGTACCGAGGCTGTAATCATAATTTACGACCTGGGTAATAAGTCCCTCCTTTACACGGAGGTTACTGTCGTTTATATCGGTAATGTCGGTCACTTGTTCGGACAAGAAGTCTACTTCCTGTTCCTTTTCCTCCTTCAGGAAATTTATCTGATCCTTCATATATCCGACTACCAGACCCACAATAAATATTTCGGCAATCCAAACATAAGTGTTATAGTCGGTTACCACTTCAATTCCCGAGTTATTGTACATCTGCCTGAAAATATACCCCGCTGTGGCAAGGAGGGCCGAAAAGGTTGCCTGCCTTTGACCGTGGACTACAGCAAACAGTAAAACATAAATCAGGTAAAAGTCGATTTTTGAGAAGTAGAGACTTTCGGTAGCGCGGTTGTTAAGCATAAAAAACGGAATAAACAAAACCAAATTTTCTATATAGGGGAAAGCCGCACCGAAAAGCTTTATTATTTTATAGTAAATTCTGCGCCAAATGCTAAGACCCGGATGATCCTGTCTCTTATACACATCTCCGAGCCCACGAGACCTCTCTACATCTC
>CAMCIX010000043.1 GCA_945875045.1 uncultured Clostridia bacterium
CCCCACGGCGGTTTGCAAATTCCCGTTCCTTAGCATTAAAAGGGGGATTATTCCGCACCCCGTACCTAAATCGACAAGAGTATCCTTTTTTCGCGCCGAAGAAAAGTCGGCTAACAGCACCGCGTCTGTTCCGAAGGTGTGGCGCGGCGAAACGTAAACGAAAAACCCTCCGCCTAACGGCTCTTTTTTAATCAGCTTCTCGTCCATTTTACGCCCTGCGGGGTGTCCTCTAATATAATTCCCATTTCCTTTAGCTTATCGCGGATTTCATCGGCGGTTTTAAAGTCCTTTGCCTTTCTCGCGGCGGTGCGCTTTTCGATAAGCTCCTCAATCTCGCTGTCAAGGGTTTCTTCCTTGCGGTTGTAAACAAGACCTAAAACGCCCGTTAATTGGTCGAACATATCGGCAAATGCCTCTAAAGCCGATTTTCCCGCACCGTTTGCGATAGCCGTGTTAATATCACGAACAAGGCTGAATATTGCCGCTAACGCGTCGGCTGTGTTAAGGTCGTCCTCCATAGCCGTGATAAATTCTTCTTTTCTCTGCTCCACAAAGGCGGGAACCTCTCCCCCGTCCAGGGCGTTTTTAAGGGCAAAATCGATATTATCACGGCAGGTATAAAGCCTTTCAAGCGAGTTTTTCGCCTGCTCTATTACGTCAACCGAGTAGTTAATCGGGCTTCTGTAATGGCTCGACACCATCATATAGCGAATCGGCTCGTAACCGAATTTCTCCGCCACGTCGCGGACGGTGAAGAAGTTACCTAATGACTTTGACATCTTGTGGTTATCGACATTGATAAAGCCGTTGTGCATCCAGTAATGGGCGAAGTCACAGCCGTTCGCCGCCTCGCTCTGGGCTATTTCGTTTTCGTGGTGTGGGAAGATAAGGTCAAGCCCGCCGCAATGAATGTCTATTGTTTTACCTAAGTAACGGCACGCCATTGCCGAGCACTCAATGTGCCAGCCCGGTCTGCCCTTGCCCCAAGGGGAGTCCCAATAAGGCTCGCCCGGCTTTGCCCCCTTCCAAAGGCAGAAGTCCATGGGGTCTTCCTTGATTTCGGTGACATCTATTCTCGCCCCCGCCTCTAAGTCCTCAAGCGGCTGGTGGGAAAGCTTGCCATAGCCCTTAAACTTGGTCGCGCGGTAGTAAACGTCCCCGCCCGATTCATAGGCGTAGCCCTTTTCCACAAGAGCCGAAATAATATTCTGAATCTGCTCAATATTCTCGGTAGCGCGGGGGTTAACCGTCGCTTTTTTCACATTAAGCCCGTTAGCGTCGGTCCAAAATTCCTTTATATAACGCTCGGCAACGTCGGGGACGGTGGTTTCTTCCTCGTTAGCCCTTTTAATCAGCTTATCGTCAATATCGGTAAAGTTCTGAACAAAATTTACCTTGTAGCCTCGCCACTCAAAATAGCGGCGCAAGGTGTCAAAAACGCAAAGCGGGCGGGCGTTTCCTATATGAATATAGTTATAAACCGTAGGACCGCAGGCGTAAATTTTAACCTCGCCCTCGGTAATCGGTTTAAATTCGTCCTTTTGTCTTGTAAGTGTATTAAATATCCTCATTTTCGTCTTCTCCTTCTATGCCACAGACCTGCTTTTCAAGCTCTTTTATGCGCTTTTCAAGACATTCCATCTTCTGCTTAACAGGGTCGGGAATATGAATCTGGTCAAGATTCTGCGAACAGTTAACCTTTTTGCCGTCCTGACGGACTACCCTTGCGGGTACGCCTACCACGGTACAGTTAGGCGGTACTTCCTCAAGCACAACCGCCCCCGCCGCAATGCGTGAATTATCCCCTATCTTAAAGGGACCCAAAACCTTTGCACCCGCGCTTATCATCACATTGTTGCCGACGGTCGGGTGGCGCTTGCCTGTGTCCTTACCCGTGCCTCCCAAGGTAACGCCCTGATAAATAAGCACGTCGTCTCCTATTTCGGTGGTCTCGCCTATTACTATGCCCGTTCCGTGGTCTATTACAAGTCTTCTGCCGATTTTAGCGCCGGGGTGAATTTCAATCCCCGTTTTTCTCGCCGCTCTCTGAGAGACATAGCGTGCCAAAAACATCCAACCGTGCTCGTAATAAAAGTGCGCTCTACGGTACATTCTTATTGCTTTAACCCCCGGGTAAAGCAGTAAAACCTCCAAAAAGCTCCGCGCGGCGGGATCCCTGTCCCTTACCGCGTTTACGTCCTCGCGAAGTCTGTCAAACAAATGAATAACCCCCTATTTTGACGGATCGATAAACTCCTTGCTGTCTTTAAGATAAATCGCTCCCGATATAATACATAATACGGCGGAAGCCCAGAAAAGTATACTTATTATTATATTGCATACCGAAACAAATAGGGCGTTATTAAGTCCGAAATCGGAGATAAGCGCATATGCAAACAACGCAAATATAATCCCCGCCATCTGGCTTACGGTCTTGCACTTGCCCCACATATTAGCCGCGATTACCTTTCCGCCGCTTGAAACCACGACAAGGCGCAAGGAGGAAATAAGAAACTCCCTAAACAGCACTATAAAGGCAATCCAAGTCACCTGCCAGCCGATACCCATTTTGATAAAGCCCAAAAAGGCGGCCGTAGTCAGCATTTTATCGGCAAGCGGGTCTAAAAACTTGCCGAAATCGGTTATCATATTGTATTTCCGCGCTAACTTGCCGTCGATCATATCGGTAAGCGAGGCGGCGACAAAGAGTATCAGCGCCGCGGTGTAATGGAACGGAAAATCAATCATTAAAGCCGCCATAAAAAAGGGCGTTGCAATTATTCTTGCTATCGTTAATTTATTCGGTGTATTCATTCGCACAATTCTCCCAACAAATCGTAATCAAGGCAATCGTTTACCTGAACCCTTACAAAGTCCCCGATTTTAAGCGGACGGCTCGACATAAAGAAGATTTTGCCGTCAACCTCCGGCGCGTCGGCGGGGGTTCTGCCGAAATAGCATTTAATGTAATCGTCCCAGCCTTCTATAAGCACCTCTGTTACACTGCCGACCTTTTCCCCGTTCTTTTCGGCGGATATAGTCATCTGCATATCCATTATGTTGTCCATTCTGTCCTGCTTTGTCTGAGGGTCTATTTGGTCCTTATAGGTCGCCGCAATAGTGTCCTCCTCGGCGGAGTAGGTAAAGCAACCGAGCCTGTCAAACCGCATTTCCTTTACAAACCGCGCTAATTCGCAGAACTGCTCCTTGGTCTCCCCGGGGAAGCCGGTTATAAGGGTGGTTCTAAGGGTTACATCAGGTATTTTCGCCCTTATTTTATTAATAAGCGCCGAGAGGCTTTCGTAATTACCCTTACGGTTCATTCGCTTTAAAATCTCGCCGTTTACGTGCTGGAGCGGAATATCGAAATATTTAACCAATTTAGGTTCATCAGCCACAGTCTCTAACAGCTCGTCTGTAATGCGGTCGGGGTAGGTGTAGAGGGTTCTTATCCAATGCAGTCCCTCGATTTTGCAAAGCTCGCGAAGAAGCTCCGCCAGCATTGGCTTGCCGTAAATATCCTCGCCGTAGGCGGTGGTGTCCTGCGCTACGACCGTTAATTCCTTTACTCCGCCCTCGGCGAGCCTTTTCGCCTCGGAAACGCAGTCCTCGATAGTCCTTGAGCGAAGTCTGCCCCTGATTTTAGGTATGGCGCAGTAGGTACAGCAATTGTCGCACCCGTCGGCTACCTTTAAATAGGTGCTGAAGGGATATGACCCCAAAATTCTGCCGCCGTTTAAGTCAAGCTCATATTTTTCACCGTAAGCGTTTTTATGCTCGCCGTTTAGAGCCTCGGTCACGATTTTTGCAATATCGCCGTTTTTGCCGATACCTACGCAGACATCAACCTCCGGGATTTCCTCGGTCACGTCGTCTTTGTAGCGCTCGGCAAGACAGCCCGTGACAATAAGCGCCCTGCATTTTCCGGTCTTTTTATACTCGGCGGCTTCAAGGATATTTTCAATTGCTTCCTTTTTCGCGTCCTCTATAAAACCGCAGGTGTTAATAATAATCGCGTCCGCTTCCGATTCCTCGGCGCCTATTTCAAAGCCCGCGTTTTTAAGGGTCAAAAGCATCATTTCGGCGTCAACCTGATTTTTAGGACAACCTAATGACACCATACTAATCTTATACATAATCTTCCTCGCTGTATTCAAGCTCTTCGCTGTATTTTTTAAGGGCGTTTCTCACCGCCGAAAAGGAAAAGCCCTTTCTTACAAGGGCGGCGTAAACCCTTTGCACGCCGTTTTCCTGCTCTAATTTCCGAGCGTATTTTTTCTCGATAACCGCCCTTATCTGCTCCTCCTCGTCAACTTCGGTTTCGGAGAAGACCTCGTTCGCAATATCGTAAGGAACTCCTTTTTGGAGCATTTTCCTTATTCCCTCTCGCTTTGAGATATTGCCGTCCCTGCATTTTTCGGCAAAATTCTCGGCAAAGCGGCGGTCGTCGATAAGCCCTACCTCTACAAACCTGCCCACCACCGCGGCAGAGGCGCGTTTGTCAAACCCGGCGGTAACAAGCTTTTCGTACATAGTCTTTTCGGTGCGGTCGGCACGGTCTAAGTACCAAAGCGCCCTTGATTTCGCCCTCGCATACTCCGATTCGTATTTAAGCCTTTTAAGCTCCTCCTCGGAAATTTGCATTTCGGGCTTTATAGCGTAATTTACACAAATATCGTTATCCAACAAAACCTCCTCGCCGTTATCCAAAAGAAGGCCTGTTAAATGCTTTTTCTGCTTTTGTAAAGCCGTAACAATCATTATTCGTCAACCGCTATGTCGATATCAACCTTTTTGCGGGGCTTGATATTTTCGGGGGCGGTAGGCTCGATTACAGGCTCGTCGCTTTCCTCCGAGGGCTCTGCGGAAACGCCCGTAACCTCTGTCCCCGCCTTAACCGCGGCGTAAATCTTATCCTCTATCTCTTTGCACATTTCAGGGTTATCAAGGAACAGCTTTTTAACATTGTCGCGACCCTGACCGAGCCTTGTATCGCCGTAGTAGAACCACGCGCCCGACTTTTTAAGCACGTTGGTTTCAACCCCCACGTCCACAAGCTCGCCGACGTGGGAAATGCCCTCGCCGTACATAATATCAAACTCGGCGGACTTAAAGGGGGGAGCAACCTTATTTTTAACGATTTTTACCTTTGTGCGGTTGCCTATTACCTCGCCGCCGTCCTTAATCTGGTCGCCCTTGCGGACGTCGATACGTACGCTTGAATAAAACTTAAGCGCTCTGCCGCCCGTGGTGGTTTCGGGGTTGCCGTACATAACGCCGATTTTTTCACGCAGCTGGTTAATAAATATCGCCGCGCAGTCGGTCTTAGCAAGCGCGCCCGTAAGCTTTCTTAACGCCTGGGACATAAGGCGGGCTAACTGTCCGACGTGGGAGTCGCCCATCTCGCCCTCAATTTCCGCCTTTGTAACAAGGGCGGCAACCGAGTCGATAACTATAATATCAATAGCTCCCGACCGCACAAGCGCCTCGGCAATCTCGAGCGCCTGCTCGCCCGAATCGGGCTGAGAAACAAGCAGACTGTCAATATCCACACCTAACTTTTTAGCGTAAACGGGGTCTAAGGCGTGTTCAACGTCGATAAACGCGGCGGTTCCGCCCGCCTTTTGCGCCTCCGCAACGCAGTGTAGCGCGACGGTGGTTTTACCCGAGGATTCGGGGCCGTAAATCTCTATTATTCTGCCCTTAGGTATACCGCCTATTCCGAGAGCTAAGTCAAGGGTTAAGGAGCCGGTGTGAATAGACTCGACGTTCATTCCGACGTTTTCGCCCAGTCTCATAACCGCGCCCTTGCCGAACTGCTTTTCTATCTGCTCCATAGCGGTTTTCAGAGCCTTTTCCTTGCCCTCCGCTTCGGTGACCTTTACGGGTGTCTTAACCGTTGTTTTCTGTGCCATTTTATTTCCTCCGCTTTTATTTTAAGTTTGCGTAAACCGCGCGTTCTATGCCGTTTAGATCCTTTTTTGTGCCTATATCGGCAAAGCCCGCGGTCTTTAATATCTCTTTTACGGCGTTTGCCTGCCCGATTCCTACCTCATAGCAAAGCATACCGTTTTGCTTTAGCGACCCTTTATAATTTTCGGTAATCGCTCTGTAAAATTCAAGTCCGTCCGTGCTACTATAAAGCGCCGTGTGAGGCTCGTACTTGGTTTCGGGGGATACCGTCTCCGTATCCTTTTCGGGAATATAGGGCGGGTTGCTTACTATAAGGTCATACTTATCCTCATTGCCCGCGCCCTCAAAAATATCGCCCGCAATTACCCTTGCGTTTTCCGCCTTGTTGCGCAAAATATTTTTCTCGGCATACCGCATAGCCTCGGGGAATTTTTCCGCCATAAGGCAGGTTGAGTCTTTTATTTCCTTTGCAAGGGTTATGCCGATACAGCCGCTCCCCGCGCATAAATCAAGTATTTTCGGCTCCTTTTTGTCCTTTAGATAATCGAGACATACCTCAATCACCGTTTCGGTATCGGCACGCGGCACTAACACGCCGGGACCCACATAAAAATCCCGCCCGTAAAACGACCACTCGCCGAAAATATACTGCAAGGGGTATCTAAGTTCTCTTTGCCTTATAATCGCGGTTAAATTGTTGCTTTGGTACTCGGTAAGCGCGTTTGTATAATTCATAAGTATCTCGGAGCTTGAAAATCCCGTTATATGCTTTATAATCTGCTTTGCCTCGAAGACATAGTCCTCTATACCCGCCTTTTGGAGGGCTTTTTTGGTGCTGTTATAGGCTTCAAATATGTTCATTCTTCTGTTTCGTCCGTTTCGGTATTATCGTTTTCCTCTACCCTGTCAACGCTTCGGTCAACGTCGGGCACGGCTGGCTCGCACGCTTTTAGCGCGGCTATTGCAATTTCAATCATACCGTCGTCGGGCTCCTTGGTGGTTATCCTTTGCAGCCAAAGACCGGGGGCGGAGATGATTTTAGTCGCCAAATTATCGTATTTTCCGCAGATTTTAAGTACCTCAAAGCCCGCGCCGCAGACAAGCGGAATTAAAAGTATTTTTATTACCACCCATAACCAAGCGATATTGTAAACACTCGGGAAAATAATCTGCACTATCGTTGAAAATATGATGCTTACAAGAATCATAAGTATCATAAACGAGGTGCCGCAACGTGGGTGGAAGCGGCGCTGTTCTCTTACGTTTTCTACAGTAAGCGGCAGACCCTTTTCGTAGCAGAAAATGGTCTTATGCTCCGCGCCGTGATACATAAAGACACGTTTAATATCCTTCATAAAGGAGACCGCCCAAACGTAAATTACAAATATCGTAAGCTTTAAAAGCTGTTCAATGCTCGAACGGACAACAGGGGAAAAGTCGACCTTGAAAAGCGCGCGCAGTCCCTGCACCGCAAGGCGGGGCAGCAGCATAAACAGCACCACCGCCAGCGCAACGCCCAAAACCGAGGCTATCACCATAATAACGCTCATAAGGGCGCTTTCCTTTTTCTTTTCGCTCTCGGTCTTTTCCTTTTCCTCCTCGTCTAAATCGGTAAAGCCCGACTTATCGGCGGAGAGCATCATTGCCTTGTAGCCCTGAAGCATCGATTCGATAAAGCCCGCTATTCCTCGCAAAATCGGAAGCTTTAGAATTTTATATTTTTCCCTTACGCTTTTGCCGTTTAGATAGGTTATGTCTATCGACTTGTCGGGCATTCTTACCGCCAGAGCGGTTTTTTCGGGGCTTTTCATCATAATGCCCTCTATAAGCGCCTGACCGCCGATTGAAGTGTATTTTGCCATCTAATTCTCCTTCTCAGGTATTTCCTGTATTTCTGTTTCTTCCGTTTCCTCTGCGGGTTCGTAAAGCGGAAGAACTATCGTAACGGTGGTGCCCACGCCCTCGGCGCTTTCGATAAATAACAGTCCCTTATGCTGTTTTATTATCTCGTCCGCAACCGCGAGACCTATTCCCGAGCCTCTCACCGTCTTGTTAGCCTTATAAAATTTTTCCTTAACGCGGTCAATATCCTGCGCGGGGATTCCCACGCCGGTATCCTTGACCGTTATCCTTACGCAGCCCTCCTCGCCTGTCTGGTCGACGAGAACCTGACCGCCCTTTTCGGTATATTTTACCGCATTGTCGATTATGTTAATAAATACCTGCTTAAGCCTGTTGGGGTCGCCCGAAACTATCATATCCTCTGCGGGACGGGTGAAAATAAGCTCGATTCCCTGCTGGCGGGCAAGCTCGATATACATATCCACCGATTCCGACAAAATTTGCGAAATATTAATAGGCTGTGATACAACCGAAAGCCGCCCTGTCTCCATTCTTGAAAAATCCAGCAGCTCCTCAACGAGGGAGGAAAGTCTGTCCGCCTCCGAAAGCACTACGTCAAGCCCTCGGCGCACCAGCTCCTCGTCGGTGCCGAGTGACATTTTCGCCGTCTCGCCCCAGCCGCGTATCGCGGTAAGCGGAGTTCTTAATTCGTGCGAAACCGAGGAAATAAAGTCGTTTTTAAGGTTTTCCGCCTGATTTAACTCCGACGCCATATAGTTAATAGTGTCGCAAAGCTCGCCTATCTCGTCGTTTTTCTTTATCTCAATTCTGGAATTGAAATCGCCCATTGCAATTTTTCTTGCGATATTGCTTACGTCCCTTATCGGCTGAACAATCGACCTTATGAAGAAAAGCCCCGAAAAGGCGCAGAACGCCAAAACCAAAATCCCCGCCAGCACAAGGGTGAAAACAAGACCCGAAATTATCTTATTCGTGCGTTTAAGGGAGGTAATCCATCTGTACGCGCCTAAATACCTGCCCGAGGAATCGTAAAGCGCGGTTGTACCCGAAAGCACCTGCTCACCGTCCGCCGTGCGGCTTTTTAGCGAAGAGTAGCCGCCGCTCTTTTTTGCAATTTCATAATCGGGCATTTCCCTATCTGTCGGCTGAAAGCCTGTTGTTGTTACAATAATATTGCCGTTACGGTCTATAACCTGAACCTCTAACTTTGTTTTATAGGCGAAATTTTCCGCAAGCTTGACCGCGCTGTCCTTAAAATTCGCCCTTGTCGTCCCCGAAAGGGAGTTAAACTCATAGCTAAGGTCGTTAGAGAGGGTCTCTATACGTTCGGTGTAAAGGGAGCTTACAACCGCCGA
>CAMCIX010000044.1 GCA_945875045.1 uncultured Clostridia bacterium
TCTCTCCCTCAGTCTCGCTTCGCTCGACAGCTCCCTCGTCAGAGGGAGCCAAAGCATAGCTATTGCAATCACCACTACAAACCCCGATTTGTCTCTTAAAAAGCAAACAAGCTCTGCAAAAGCCTTATTTTCGTGCTTTTGCCAAGCTTGTTTACTTTATTTTTGCTTAATTAATCCGCCTTTGAAGTTGCTGTGTTTTTTTACAGCCCGTTAAATTATTCACTATTGATTGTTCATTTATCTTCGCTTATTTTTAACCTTTAAGCGCGCCATTGCACGGGCTAAGGATATTTCGTTGTGCCTGTGCTCCTTAATATTTTGCGCGTGTTCAATTCGGTCAAGGGCGCGGCGGCGGGATTCCTCGGCTCTTAAACCGTCAATCTCTTCGGGCCATTCACAGCACTGGGAAAATATTACAACCTCATCGCGCCTTACCTCCATAAAACCCTCGGAGATAAAAGCGCTTTTCCATTCGCCGTCCGTTTTAATCTTAATTTCCCCGATTTCAAGGGAGGCAACCATAGTTTGGTGCCCCTTTAAGATACCAAGCTCACCCGCCTCGGTCTGACAGGTTATCTGCTCGACCGTTCCTTTAAAAAAGTGCTTTTCCGGTGTAATTATTTCAAGTAAAAATCCGTTCATAACAGCCACCCTAATTAAAGAGTTTTAGCCTTTTCCTTAGCTTCTTGGATATTACCGACCATAGAAAAGGCAAGCTCGGGCAGGTCGTCAACCTCGCCGTCTACTATCTGGCGGAAGCCCTCGATAGTCTCCTCAAGCGGTACAAATTTACCCTCGGCACCCGTGTATGCCTGCGCCACGCTCATAGGCTGTGAAAGGAAATTTTGAATCTTTCTCGCCCTGTAAACGGTCTGCTTATCCTCGGCGGAAAGCTCCTCCATACCTAAAATGGCTATAATATCCTTTAGGTCGTCATACCTTTGCAGACACTCTTGAACCCGCCTTGCGGTTTCGTAATGCTTTTTACCCACAATTTCGGGCTCAAGCACGCGGCTTGATGACTCAAGCGGGTCAACCGCGGGATATATACCCTGCTCGGCTATGCTTCTTGACAAAACGGTAGTGGCGTCAAGATGGGTAAAGATTGTCGCGGGCGCGGGGTCGGTAAGGTCGTCGGCGGGAACGTAAACCGCCTGAACCGAGGTTATCGAGCCGTTATTTGTGGAGGCAATACGCTCCTCGATAGCGCCTAACTCCTGCGCTAAGGTCGGTTGATAGCCTACCGCGCTCGGCAGTCTGCCCAATAGTGCGCTTACCTCATTTCCCGCCTGAACAAAGCGGTAGATATTATCGATAAACAAAAGCACGTCCTGATGCTTTTCGTCCCTTAAATATTCCGCCATAGTAAGTCCCGTCATAGCAACCCTCATACGACTGCCCGACGGCTCGTTCATCTGACCGAAGGCAAGCACCGACTTTCCGATAACGCCGCTTTTTTCCATATCGTGTATAAGCTCGTTACCCTCGCGGCTACGCTCGCCAACGCCCGTAAATACGGAATAACCGCCGTGATTTACCGCGACGTTATGAATCATTTCCATAATTAGTACGGTTTTGCCTACCCCCGCGCCGCCGAAAAGTCCGATTTTACCGCCCTTTGCGTAGGGTACAAGCAAATCGATAACCTTAATTCCGGTTTCAAGGAGCTCGGTAGCTGGCTTTTGCTCATTTAATTTCGGGGCGCTCCTATGAATAGGAATACGCTTCTCGGCGTTAATCTCTCCCTTTCCGTCTATCGGTCTGCCCAAAACGTCAACCGCCCTGCCTATAACGCCGTCGCCGACAGGAACCTCTATACCGTTGCCGTTCGAGGTCACCTCAAGATTACAGCGAAGTCCCTCGGTCGCTTCAAGGGCTATCGCGCGGACAAGCCCCTCGCCTAAATGAGCCGCAACCTCCGCGTGCTTTGAATAATCCTTAACCGTGATAAGCGAGTTAATGGGCGGAACCTTCCCGCCGTCAAACCTTACGTCTATTACAGGACCTGAAATCTTGACGATTTTCCCTTTATAAAAAGCGTTTTCCATTTAAACTCACTCTCCTTCTATACCGCGCCTTTGATGTTTGTTGCGGCGGCAATTTCGGTAATTTCGTTTGTTATCATAAGCTGGCGCGCGGCGTTTATCTTGCGGCTTAAATCAGCAATCATCTCGTCGGCGTTTTTGGTCGCGTTCTGCATAGCGGTCATACGGGCGGCGTTTTCGCTCGCCGCCGACTGCATCATAATATCGTACATCATTCCGATAATATACTGCGGAACCATACGGTCAAATACCGTCTGCAAATCAGGCTCGTAAAGAACGTCCGCCAAATACTTATTTTCGTATTCCACATCGTCAAAGTCGCGCCTTAATAGGGGCAGCACCCGCTTACAGACGGGTCTTTGCACCGCGGAATTGACATACTCGGTATAAACGATATAAACCTCGCTCACCGCGCAGTCGTCGTACAGCTCGACAATACGCTCGCCTAATGCCCTTGCAGAGTAAAGAGAGGGTCGCTGTGACGCGCCGTACATACTGTCGTCGGGGGTAATACCGTGATTTAAAAACATCTCGGTCCCCTTATAGCCGTAGGAATAGACAACCGGCTTATCATAGCCGCTCATCTTCTTCATAGCAAGGTTAAAAACCGCGGAATTATAGCCGCCGCACAGTCCCTTATCCGAAGTGATGACAAAAAACAGCGCCTTTCCGCCCTCGGTAAGCTCTATAAAAGGGTCGGTTAGCATATTATGCTTTGTTTTTGATATAATGTCCTTGATAGTCGCCCGCAGCTTGTGCATATAATCAAGGTTATAATCGATATTCTGCATCGATTTCTTCATACGCGAGGTTGAAAGCAGATACATAGCGTTGGAAATCTGCTTTGTTTGCTCTATAGCGTGAAGATGCTGCTTTAATTCACTGATGTTCTCCATTTGAACAAGAATCCTTAAAATTTATTAAAGAATCGGCAAGCCGCTTTTCGTTTTCGTCGCTAATATCGCCGGTAGTGTTGACCGCGTTCTCAACGCTTGCGCAGTTATTGTGAAGATAGGTAAGAAGCTCGTCCGCCAGACGCTTTATATCCGACTTATCCGCATTTTCAAAGATGTTCTTTTTATATGCGGAAAGCAAAGCTATCTCCTCAAATAAGGTATAAGGCTTGCTTTTAGGCTGTTTTAAAAGCTCGGTCAAAACATTGCCGCGGTTAAGCATTTTTTTCGTGGATTCGTCAACGTCGCTTCCGAAGCGGGTAAATACCGCCATTTCGCGGAACTGCGACAGCTCTATCCTAAGACTTCCCGACGCCTTACGCATAGCCTTGTGCTGAGCGGCTCTACCTACTCGCGATACCGAAAGTCCGACATTGACGGCAGGGCGCACACCGCTGTGGAAAAGCTCGGTTTCAAGGAAAATCTGACCGTCGGTAATGGAAATTACGTTGGTCGGGATATAAGCCGAAATATTGCCGCCCATAGTTTCGATAATAGGCAGAGCGGTTATACTGCCGCCGCCTAACTCCTCAGACATACAGGCGCTTCGCTCAAGCAGACGGCTGTGAAGATAAAATACGTCGCCGGGGAAGGCTTCACGTCCGGGCGGTCTGTGTAAAAGCAGAGACATTGTACGGTAAGCCACGGCGTGCTTTGAAAGGTCGTCATAAACTACAAGCACGTCCCTGCCCTCGTTCATAAAGCCCTCGGCAACCGCGCAGGCGGCATAGGGGGCTAAGTACTGCATTGCAGGGCTGTCCGACGCGGTGGAAGCCACAACAAGGCTGTAATCCATAGCTCCCGCCGCCTTTAGCGTACCGATTATCTGGGCTATGTTGGACGCCTTCTGCCCTATCGCGCAGTATATACATATAACGTCCGAATTTTTCTGGTTAATAATTGTGTCAAGCGCTATCGAGGTTTTACCCGTCTGGCGGTCGCCTATTATCAGCTCACGCTGACCTCTGCCTATCGGTATCATACTGTCGATAGCCAAAATTCCCGTTTCCATCGGCTTGTCAACAGGTCTTCTCTGCATAATAGCAGGCGCGGGTCGCTCGCAGGGCAGATATTCCTTAACCTCAAGCGGCATACCGTCAAGCGGTCTGCCTATCGGGTCGATAACCCTACCCAAAAGCATATCGCCGACAGGAATTTCCGCAACTACGCCGGTTCCCTTTACGCTGTCGCCGACGTTAACGGTATCAGAGTTGTCCATAAGCACGGCTCCCACGCCGTCCTCTTCAAGGTCGAGCGCCATTCCGAAAACGCCGCCCTCAAACTCCAAAAGCTCGCCGTAAAGACGGTCGGGAAGCCCCTTTACCCGCACAACGCCGTCGCCCACCGTTGCAACGGTTCCACAGCGGTAGACTATCGGTTCAACCTGAAATTCGGCGATACGCTTTTTTAAAAAACCGCCGATTTCCTCCATCTGTATCTTAGGCACTTGATGCACCACCTTAGTTGCTAATCTGTTTTTGCATTTTCTCTATCTGCGAGGCAATGCTCAAATCAAATACTTCGCCGTCAATATCGGCGATAAAGCCGCCTATTATTCTGTCGTCGGTAACCTTTTCAAAGGTAAGCTCTCCCAATTTCTCGGAAAAGCCGTCGCATATGCGTTTATAGGTATTGTCCGACATATTAGAGGCGACGGTAATTGTCGCTGTTTTCATAAAGCTCACCCTTGGTATTTTTCAAAAAACGAATCGGCAATATGCATATTGTCCTCGTCGGTCACCTCGCGGGAAAGCACCTGCCTTGAAATATCAAAGGCAAGCTCTGCGATTTCGTCCTTCATCGAGGCAACCTGGGCTTCGCGCTCCCGCTTTGCGTTTTCGCGCGCCTTTTCGGTAATTTCCGCCGCGCTCTGCTTTGCCGAAGCTATTATTTCCGCCGCGCTCTGCTTTGCGGTGCGCTCCGCCTCGTTTATGATTTCGGTACCCTCCGCCTTGCTCTTCTCGGTAAGCTCTTTATATTTTAAAGCCTCCTCCTCGGCGGTCTGCTTTGCCGCCGCCGCGTCGCTAAGCTCCTTTGCTACCCGCTCCTTGCGGGCGTCAAGAAACTTTTTCACCGGCTTATAGGCAAGACCCCGCACGATTACGAACAAGATGATGATGTTTATTATGTTAATTATCAGATCCTTTACGGCGTCCGATATAACTAATCCTTCCATAGCTGTCTCCGTTCCTTAGGCTTTTTACTTTGCCGCCAAAATAAGGGCTACAACGAACGCATATATAGCGGTAGACTCCGCGAGCGCGCAGCCGAGAAGCAAAATCGCGTTTATCTTGCCCGAAGCCTCCGGCTGGCGGGCTACCGCCTCCGCCGCCTTACCTGTTGCAATACCCATTCCAAGTCCTGCGCCCAAAGCCGCCAGCATTGCCAATCCTGCACCGATAGCTGTCATTTTAAATTCCTCCAGTTGTTATTCAATAGCCTCGTTTATAAATGTTAGTGATAAAATAATGAAAATATAGGTCTGTATAAGCGGGTGGAACAGGTTAAAGTAAAGTCCCGCCACCGCGGGAATACCGCTCGCGTAGCCACCCAGCACGGATTTAAGCAAATCCATTACTATCATACCGCCTATCATATTACCGAAAAGACGGCAGGCAAGGGAAATCGGAACCGCAATATCGCTTAAAATCTTCATAGGGAAGATTACGGGGGTCGGCTTCGCAAGGCTTTTAACCCTGCCGCCAAGTCCTTTTTTCCTGATACCGTAAAAATTGATAAGGACAAAGGTTATAAGTCCCATTGAGAGGGTTACAATCAAATCCGAGGTAGGGGGTCTGCACCCGATAAGCTCCGACGCGGCGCACATAACCATAAATACCGCAAGCGAGAACATATAAGGAGCAAGCTCGCCCGAATAATCGCCGACGGTGTTTTTGGTGAAATTCTCCATCGATTCAACCGCTAATTCCATCAAATTCTGAAAGCCCTTTGGATTGTCTGGGTCGAACCTCGGGAAAATCACGAGCCTGAAAATAAGTCCCAAAACCAATATTACGGCGGTTATTATCCACATAATAAGGCTTGTTTTAGCAAGTGAAAAGCCGAAAAGCTCAACCCTTTCGCTGAACATTTGAAACTCAACCTCAAGCCCCGATTCCCCGCTCCAAAGCGAGGTTATTGCGGTTCCTACAAAGAACCACGCCGCGATTATCGTCACGACAAGCAAAAGCCGCGAACGTTTTTTAAGCTCCTTGGTCTGCCCGTGGTGCTTTATATGCGAATGTACCGCGCACCAGCCGATAAGACCCAAAGCAAAAATTACCGCCGACAGCGCAAATTCAATTATTGTTACTGCCTTCGTTTTCACCATCTCCCGTAGCCGCGCTCTTAGCGCGAAGAGTATTTATTATAAACCAAACGGTAACGGTTACGGGAAGACCTATCGCGTAGCCGATTACACAGCTGATAACATAATCCGAAAAGAGAAATACCAAAAGCATAGCCGCCGCGCCATAGGCGATAAGCTTAAGTATCATAAACACAGCCGCTTTTTGATAATTCCCCTCGGTAAAGGAAAAAAGGGTGAGCTTTAGCAAAAAAGCCTGTAATACACCGAAAACAAAAGCGATAACAGCTCCCGCCAAAGTACACACCCCTTTACAAATTTTCTGTTTTGATTTTAGTACTTTTTCATAATAAAGTCAATGCCGAATTTTTAACAAATATAGTCTTTTTCCAAATTTTAAAACTGTTAATATTTTCACAAGTTATAAACCGCGGCAAATCTTTCTACTTTATATCCGTAAATCTTTTATTTTCAACCCTAACTATTCGGTCGCAGACCTTTAGGCTTGTGTTCCTGTGGGTTATGAAAAGTACGGTTTTACCCGTCATATTTTTAATATTGGTAAGCACCTTTGTTTCGGTTTGTTCGTCAAGGGCGCTTGTCGCCTCGTCAAGCAGAAGCACGGGTGCGTCGGCAAGCAAAGCGCGCGCTATCGAAATGCGCTGAACCTGTCCCTCGGAAAGTCCCGCTCCCCTTTCGGACAAAACGGTATCAAAGCCGTCGGGCAAGGAGGAAATATAATCGTATATTTCGGCGGCGCGAGCGGCTTTCTTGAGCCTTTCCTCGCTTATTTCGGGATTGCAGAGGGTGATATTGTCCCTAACCGTGCCCGAAAGCACCATATTACCCTGCGGGACATAGGAAAAAAGCCCGCGGACAGAGGTGTTGACCTCAATTTTGCCGTTTACGGTAATATTGCCCGACTGCGGCTCGTAAAGACCTAACATAATCTTAAACAGGGTGCTTTTTCCGCTCCCCGATTCCCCGGTTATAGCGGTGATATGCCCTTTCTCGGCCGAAAAGCCGCAATTATTAAGTATCTGCTCGCCGCCGTAGGAAAAGCTTATATCATTTACTTCAATCGTTCTGAAATCCTTTTTAAGGCTTTCCATTTCGGTATCGGATAACGGGGCGCGCTCATTCGGTAAATTTTCAAGCTCCATAAGCCGCTCCGCCGACGCTAAAGCCGAGTAATACTGCGGCATAATGCCCGAAACGTTCTGAAGCGGGGCGCGAAGCTGGGAAATAAGCTGTAAAAACGCCATAAGAGTACCGTATGTAAGGGTACCTGCCGCAATTCCTCCCGCTCCCCATACAAGCACCGCGTAATAGCCTAAAGTAAAAAAGGAATAAAGGCATATATTCGCCATTACCGAAATGCTTGTCCTCTTCATTTTAAGCCTGAAATTTTTATCCATATAGTCGTCAAGCCTTTTAATAAACGGAGTTTCGCTTACAAAGGTTTTGATAACCACAATATTTTCAAAGCATTCCTGTAAAAAAGACCTTGCTTTACCCTCGGTTCTCTGACATTCCTTGTGAAGACTTTTATATCTTTTGTTTATAAGCCTTCCGACCGCAGGGACCGACACCCCGAAAATAAGTATTATCAGGGCAAGCGACGGGTTCATTATTAGCATTGTGCCTATACCCGCTATTATCTTGGTCGCCATAGAAACAACGCTCGGAACAATAGAAACCGAGCTTGTTACCAAAACCTCGGTATCCGAGGTGAAGCGGTTAAGCAGGTCGCCTGAGTGATATTCCGAAAGCCTTGCGTATTTCTTTTTGCAGACCGTGGTAAAAAGATAATTCCTTATCGAAACGATAAGCTTTCCGTTAGCGTAAGCCGAAATAAAGGACTGCAGGGCGCTTAAAATAACCTGTGCGGCGATTATGGCGAAAAGCATAATTCCCGCCCAAAAAAGACTGCCCGTTATCTCCCCTGTCGCAACGTCAAAAACCCGCTTTGTGACAAGGGCAATTCCAACGCTTGTAAGGGCGCCCGCCGCCGCGACGGCAGAGGTAAGGATAATAAGCGGAAAATACCTCTTTATTCGGGCAAATATCCATTTAAGCGTTTTTTTATTGTTTTCCTTATTTTTCATATCATTCTTCAATTATTCCGTATTCCTTCATAGTTCTTAAAAATTGGTCGATATTTCCTAATGCCAACACGGTGGAAATATCAAAATTATCGAGAAGCGCGTTAAGCATCTCGGTCTTAGCGGTATCTTTAGCTTTAAGCATATTCCAGAGAAATACCGCAGTATCGGTAAGGAAGATAGTGTTTTCAAGGGGCTGTACGTCGGGAGAGGAGACAACTACAGTCGTCTGTCCCTCAAGGGTTTTTATATCATAACCGTCTTTAATACGCAAAACCAACACCTCACTTATTAATAAAAGGTAAATTTATTATATACTAAAATAAAAAATATTGCAAGTACTATACCTTTTGGTGTATAATGCAAATATATTATTTCTTTTGGGGAGATATGACATGGATACTTTTTTTGAACAAATAATATCTATCAGAAAAACGGGCAAATCTATTGCCGCAATTGTCGGCGTCTGGCTTTTGGCGTTTATACTCTGCTTTTTGCTCTTTTTGTTTTCGGGCTACCTCGGCGCTTTTTCATTTTTGTTAATAGCCGGCGCTCTTTACGGCGCGTTTAAGCTCTCCTGCTTTTTCAATATCGAATATGAGTATATTGTTACCCTGTCTCTTATACACATCTCCGAGCCCACGAGACCTCTCTACATCT
>CAMCIX010000045.1 GCA_945875045.1 uncultured Clostridia bacterium
AGATGTAGAGAGGTCTCGTGGGCTCGGAGATGTGTATAAGAGACAGGGTATAAGCTTTTCTTTTATTTTCTCGAGGTGCTTTTTTGGTTGACAATACAGCGTATATGTGATAAAATCTTAATAAATGTAAAATGGTTATTTTATGTGTATTAATGTTTAGATTTTGCAACTCTAAGAATAATTAAGGGAGGAGTTTTATGGCAATCGAGTTGTTTGAGCACAATGAAGATGCCTATAATTCTGCCCTTAAAGTGCTTCATACAAGCGGCAAAGCCGCAATAATTCACCCGACCGGTACAGGCAAGTCCTTTATCGGTTTTAAATTGTGCGAGGATTTTCCGCAAAAAAGTATTTGCTGGCTTTCTCCCTCCGAGTACATCTTTAAAACCCAGCTTGAAAATCTTAAAAAGGCTTCGGGCGGTTATGAGCCTGATAATATTACTTTTTTCACATATGCAAAGCTTATGAACTTGAAGGGGCGCTCTCAACCTCTTGGGATCTTATGTATAACTGTGCAAAGGAATACTATCTGGAGAACGGGAATTTAAGTGTTCCGAAACGGTATATAACTTCCGACGGTTACACTCTCTGTTCTTGGCTCAATACGCAAAGTTTAGTGTATTCGGGAAGAGTAAAAGGAAATCTGCGCGTAGCTATAACGGAAGATAAATATGACGGCGTGGAGCTCGGCAGATGGATTTATCAACTGCGCAATTAAAGTAAGAGCGGAACCCATACTGCAACATTGACTCCTGAAAGAATCTCCGATTTAGACAAAATAGGAATGATTTGGAACGTTTCTAAATCTAAACGGTATTGGAATTACGAAGTGGCTGAGAATTACTCAAATAGGAGTAATCCTTAAAACAAATTTTACATTGTTAAAGAACGGAAATAATATGGATAAGTTTAAAGAAAAGATTTGGCTTTCCTCGCCCACAATGCACGGCGATGAGCTTAAATATGTCAAAGAGGCATATGAAACTAACTGGATGTCAACGGTCGGTGAAAATATTAACGAGGCGGAAAGGCTTGCCTGTGAACAGGTGGGTTGTAAATATGCCGTGGGGCTGTCCTGCGGCACCGCCGCCTTACATCTTGCGGTCAAGCTAGCAGGGGTTAAGGCGGGCGACAATGTGTTCTGTACCGATATGACATTTGCGGCTACGGTTAACCCCGTGCTTTACGAAAAGGCAACCCCGATTTTTATTGATACCGAATATGACACATGGAATACCGACCCTCAAGCCCTCGAAAAAGCTTTTGAGCTTTATCCCGACGCAAGGGTTGTTGTTATTGCAAACCTTTACGGCACGCCGGCGAAATTTGACGAAATTCTTGAAATCTGTGAAAAGCACGGTGCGGTGCTTATAGAGGACGCGGCGGAATCGCTTGGGGCTACATATAACGGCAGAGAAACAGGTACTTTCGGAAAATACAACGCGATTTCCTTTAACGGGAACAAGATAATCACAGGTTCATCAGGAGGTATGCTTTTAACAGACGATAAAGCGGCGGCGGATAAAGCACGTAAATGGTCAACCCAAAGCCGTGAGGCGGCTCCTTGGTACAGCCATGAGGAGGTCGGCTACAACTATCGTATGAGCAATGTAATCGCGGGAGTTGTAAGGGGTCAGTTCCCGTATTTAAAGGAGCATATTAAGAGGAAAAAGGAAATTTATTTCAGATATAAAGATGGCTTAAAGAATTTGCCTGTAAGTATGAATCCGTATGACGAAGAAAAGTCAGAACCAAATTTCTGGCTGTCCTGCCTTATTATTGATAAGGACGCTATGTGTAAACAGGTTAGGAGCGAGAGCGAGGCCTGTTACATAAGCGAGCAGGGCAAATCCTGCCCGACAGAAATTCTTGAAACCCTTGCAAAATATAACGCCGAGGGCAGACCTATCTGGAAGCCTATGCATATGCAGCCTATTTACCGAATGAATCCCTTTATTACAAGAGAGGGAGACGGCAGGGCGAGAACAAACGCCTATATAGCGGGCGGCGGAATCGACGCCGGCGCGGATATTTTTGCAAGAGGGCTCTGCCTGCCCAGCGATATTAAGATGACCGTAGACGAGCAGGATAAAATCATTGAAATAATTAAATCTTGCTTTTAAGGGGAAGTATTTATGACTGAAACTCTTTTAAAAGAAACCGAAAAAGCAGAAAGCACCGTTACCGTTTCAAACGGAATTTACGCAAGGTACATAAAGAGGATTATGGACTTTTTTCTTTCATTTTGCGCTTTGGTGGTTTTATCCCCTGTTTTGCTTATTCTTACGGCTATCGGAGCGATAGTTATGAAGGGCAACCCATTTTTTGTGCAGGAGCGTCCGGGTAAAAACGAAAAGATATTTAAGCTTATTAAATTCCGCACAATGACCTGTGAAAAGGATAAGGACGGAAAATTACTGCCCGATGATAAGCGGCTTACAGGGTACGGCAGACTGCTCCGTACTACGTCGCTTGACGAGCTTCCTGAGCTTATTAACATATTAAAGGGCGATATGTCGATTGTCGGTCCGAGACCGTTGCTTGTTAAGTATCTTCCCCTTTACACCGAAAAACAACGGCGCCGCCATGATGTACGTCCGGGTCTTACGGGGTTGGCTCAGGTAAACGGGAGAAATTCGCTTTCATGGGAAGACCGTTTTGAAATGGATTTGAAATATGTTAAAAATATATCTTTCTTAGGTGATGTTAAAATAATTACATATACTCTGAAAAAGGTTTTAATAAGAGAAGGAATATCTTCGGCGACTTCTGAAACTATGGAAGAATTTATTGGTACCGATATTGCGCAAACGGAGAAAACGGTATGAAAAAATTAATTATTATCGGCGCAAGCGGATTCGGACGTGAAGTGGCTTGGCTTGTAGAAAGAATAAATAAACAAAACCCCACATGGGATTTAATCGGATTTGTTGACGATAATCCTAAAATACAAGGCGAGATAATCAACGGATATCCTGTAATCGGCGATTGTAACAGTTTAAAGAACATTCAGGACACTTTCGTGGTATGCGCTGTTGGTGCTTCTAAGATGCGTAAATCCATTATAGATAAAATTTGTTTAATAAATCCAAATATTAAGTTTGCTACATTAATTGATCCTTCTGTTGAAATGTCCAATCTTGTGAAAATTGGAAAAGGTACAATTATTTGTGCTCATACTATTATTACAGTAAATATTGAAATCGGTTCACATGTAATTATTAATTTGGATTGCACTATTGGACATGATGCGGTTCTTCGTGATTTTGTCACACTGTATCCAAGCGTTAATGTTTCCGGAGCAACCTATATCGGGGAATGTTCGGAGCTCGGGACCGGTATGCAAATTATTCAGGGAAAAAGCATTGGAGCACATTCAATAGTCGGTGCCGGTGCAGTGGTCATAAAAGATATACCGGAAAAGTGTACAGCAGTCGGCAGTCCTGCAAAGCCGATAAAATTTTTTGAATAGTTGAGGTGAGGTTGTGATAATAAAAATAGTAACCGTTATAGGTGCGACAGGCACAATGGGTGCAAACGTTGCCGGAATATTTGCCTCTTTCGGCAACGCTAAGGTATATATGGTAGGTCGTGACATCGAAAAAGTTAAGAGAACAATTCCAAAGACAGTGAAGTCTGTTCGAGCGGATAGTATTGCGGAAAATTTGATTCCTGCAGATTTTTCCATGCTGGAGGATTGTGTAAAAGAATCCGATCTCGTTTTTGAAAGCGTCACTGAAAACATCGAAATAAAGCGAAGTATTGCATTAAGAGTAGGCGCGGTTTTAAAAAAAGATGCAATTTCTTGCACCGGTTCATCAGGACTGTCGGTTACTGAACTTGCGGAATGTTATCCTGAAGAATTGCGCGGTAATTTTTTCGGTATACATATGTTTAATCCGCCGTACAGTATGTCACTTTGTGAATTTATTGCTACAAAATATTCAAGGCCGGAGCTCCAAGAAGACTTAAAAGCTTATTTACATAATGTACTTTACCGAACGGTTGTTGAGGTTAAGGATTCACCGGCTTTTCTCGGAAACAGAATTGGTTTTCAATTCATTAACGAAGCTCTGCAATATGCTGAAAAATATAAGGATAACGGCGGTATAGATTATATAGACGCTATCCTTGGGCAGTTTACAGGGCGCTCTATGCCTCCGCTAGTTACGTCGGATTTTGTCGGTCTGGATGTTCACAAAGCAATCGTTGAAAATGTTTTAAAAAATGCCCCTGACTACGAGCAAACAACATTTGTCTTTCCTGTATTTGCTCAAAAGCTTGTTGCTGAAGGAAAACTCGGGCGCAAGTCGAACGGAGGATTATACCGTACAATAAAAGATGACAACTGTTTTAAACGTTCGGCTGTTTATGATATAGCTTCAGGTAGTTATCGCGATAAAATGGATTATGTATTTCCATTTGCCGAGAATATGAAAAAGAATATCAGAGTCGGAAACTATAAAAAAGCCCTTGAAATTCTCGTCGGCAATCTCTCTCAAGAAGCCGAAATTTGTATGCATTTTTTATTGAGCTATATTGTATATTCGCTATACTCGGCGGATAAAATCGGATATGGTGTTGAGGCCGCAGACGACGTTATGGCGACAGGCTTTAATTGGTGCCCTCCGCTGGCTTTGATTGAGGGGATAGCCTCAGTGACTGATGTCAAAGCTCTTGTTGACGAAAGACTTGACCGCAAATTGCTTGAACAGATAGACATTGACAGGCTTTTCTCAGAAGTTAAGCCGTCAAAATATGATTATCGTTTGTACTTTAAGTCCGGATGCTAAGAGGAGGTTCCTATGAAAGAAAAAGTTTATATTCTGGGCGGAGCACAAACTGATTTTGAAAGGAACTGGACTAAAGAAGGCAAAAATATGATTGCCCTTCTTCGTGAAGCGATCTCGGACGGTTTTAAAAATGCCGGTGTTACGTATGACGATGTTATTTCTTTGAATCAACAAAACAGGGTCGCCTGTTTTGTCGGAAACTTTATTGCTGAAAAGTTTGTGGATCAAGGACATTTAGGAGCATTTTTAACCGAGATAGACCCTTCCTTTTACGGTGTTCCGTCTGCAAGATACGAGGCGGCATGCGCTTCTTCTTCGGTTGCTATTGATGCGGCTCAGGCTAAAATACAAACCGGAGACTATGATATGGCTATTGTGGTGGGCTGGGAGCTTATGAAGACAGTAAACTCCAAGATAGGAGGAGATTATCTCGGCCGTGCCGCTTGGTACGAAAAAGAGGGTAAGGATATTGATCTGCCATTCCCAAAACTGTTTGGACGTCTTGCCGATGAGATGTTAAAAAAATATCAGACCGATGAAAATAGGATGATGGACGCGCTGGCAAGAATATCTGTTATTAACTATTCAAATGCAAAACGTAATCCGTTAGCTCAAACAAGAAAATGGTTTATGAGTTACGAACAGGCAAGAAACAGAGGTACACAGACAAATCCGCTTGTCGGAGGTAAGCTTGCAAACTCTGATTGCTCTCAGATAACTGACGGTGCGGCCGTTGTTATTCTTGTTTCAGAAAGGTATATAAATCAGCACGGAATACACGGGAAACCGATTATCAAGGGATATGGACATAGAACGGCGCCAATGCTTTTTGATGAGAAGATGGCTGATAATGCAGGTTCGGATTTCATTCTTCCGTGGACCAGACAAGCTGTGCTTGACGCTTATAACATGAGCGGTTTGACTGTAGATGATATTAATGTTTTTGAAACACACGACTGCTTCACTTCAAGCGAATACGCCGCAATTTCTGCATTTGGACTGACAGCTCCCGGAAAAGAATACGAGGCAGTTGAGAGCGGATTGATTGCATTTGACGGCAATAAGCCAATAAATCCCAGCGGAGGACTCATCGGCTGCGGACATCCAGTAGGTGCTTCAGGATCAAGAATGTTGCTTGATTTATATAAGCAAGTGACAGGTACTGCCGGAGGATATCAGGTTTCAAATGTGAAAAACGGAATAATGCTGAATATCGGAGGCAGTGCTACAACAAATTACGTATTTATTGTGGGAGAGGACAATTGACGGATTGGATAATACCTCAATCTCGTTTGTTTTAAAGAAATACTATTGAGTGAGTTTCAGGTGATTACATATAATGAATGTCCTGTTTTTAACGCTTTTGGATTTTAATTCTCTTGACGAAAATAATATCTATACCGATTTACTTCGTGAATTCGCAAAAAACGGTCATAATACGGTCGTTATTTCACCGAGAGAACGCCGACTTAATGAAGAAACGCAGCTGATAACAGAGGATAACTGCAAAATTTTAAAGCTTAAAATCGGCAATATACAGAAGACGGGCATTATTGAAAAGGGTATTTCCACATTTTTGCTTGAGGCCCAATTTAAAAGCGGAGTTAAAAAATATTTCGGCGATATTAAATTTGATTTGGTCCTTTATTCCACACCTCCTATTACCCTTGCGGGCGTTGTTGAATATATTAAAAAACGCGATAATGCAAAAACTTATCTTCTCCTTAAGGACATTTTTCCTCAAAATGCGGTTGATATAGGAATGATGACTAAGACAGGAATGAAATCAATAATTTATAAGGTTTTTCGCAGAAAAGAAAAACAGCTATATAAATTATCCGATCATATCGGCTGTATGTCTCAGGCGAATGTTGATTATGTAATTAAAAATAATCCTGAGATTCTGCCTGAAAAAGTACATATTTGCCCTAATTCGATAGAAGTAAGACCAAATCCGAAAAATGATAATAAAGAAGAAACGCGCCGCAAATACGGTATACCTCTTGACAAAACCGTTTTTATTTACGGCGGAAACCTCGGCAAACCGCAGGACATACCTTTTATTATTGAATGTCTAAAAGCAAATGAAAAATACGATGACCGTTATTTTGTTATTTGCGGAACGGGAACCGAGTATCCTAAGCTTAAAAAATACTTTAATGAATCGGCTCCTAAAAATGTGCTGCTTATAAGCGGTTTGCCTAAGGACGAATACGAAGGCTTTGTCGGCTGCTGTGATGTTGGGCTTATATTCCTTGATCACCGATTTACAATTCCGAATTTCCCGTCGCGTATGCTTTCATATATGCAAAACTGTATGCCGGTTCTTGCCTGTACCGACCCTAATACAGATATAGGACAGGTTATTACTGAGGGGCAATTCGGCTGGTGGTGCGAGAGCGATAATCCCGACAATTTTACAAAAGCTGTAGATAAAGCCTTGCAGTCTGATTTACGTCAAATCGGTAAAAACGGATTTGAGTATTTAAAAAACAATTATACGGTTAAAAAAGGCTTTAACATGATAATGCAAAGAATAGAGAAGTGAATATGAAAATTTTACTCGTTTCTCCGCTTCCGCCTCCCGCAGGCGGTATGGCTCTGTGGACTCAGCAATATCTGGAATTTATGAATAACAAAAATATTCAGGTTGACGTTGTTAATATCGCCGTCACGGGAAAAAGGGCTGCTAATTATACAAAAAAGAATATATTGGGCGAAGTGCTGAGAACCTTAAATATTTTTAAAAATACGCTTATATTTGCGGTTAGGGGTAAATATGGTTTAGTTCACGTAAATACCTCTTGCAGTAAAAACGGTATTACCCGTGATAAAATAGTAGTGCAAATATTACACTTTTTTAAGAAGAAAATTATTTTGCAGTGTCATTGTGACGTAAGATACGCTCTCGGCAATGAGCGCTCCTTTAAAGCCTTTAAGCATATGCTTAAGCAGTCCGATAAGTGTCTGGTACTGAATAAGGCTTCAAGAGATTTTATAAGAGAAAATTTTAACACTGAAGCTTTAATAGTACCGAATTTTATTTCAGAAGAATATGAAGCTGCTATTTCAGCCCCTAAAAGGATAAACGAGAATATTAAAACGGCTTTATATGTGGGTCATATTCTTGCTACCAAGGGCTGCGATATAATTATTGAGGCGGCAAAGCAATACCCTCAGATACAGTTCAGGCTTGTCGGTCATGTAAGCCGAAAATTTTCGGAGATTATATTACCCGAAAATGTTTTACTGCTCGGTGAAAAGGACAGGACGCAGGTAAACGAGGAATACAAAAACGCAGATGTATTGCTTTTTCCCACCCATACAGAGGGCTTCCCGCTTACGGTAATAGAAGCGATGGCATACGGTCTTCCGATTATTACTACACGGGTCGGCGCTATCCCCGATATTTTGGAAGATGAGGGCGCGTTTTATATACCCGTAAATTCCGAGCAGGCCTTGGTTGAAGCGATTGATAAAATAAAGGATACAAAATGCAGAAACGATATGTCTTCTTTTAATAGGGAAAAGGTAAAAAAATATCTGATTAATAATGTTTTGGACGAGCTTATAAATAATATTTATTGCGGTTGAAGGGATATAATTTATGAATAAAGCGTTTATTACAATTTTTACTCCGTCATATAACCGTGCCTATACGTTAACCAAATTGTACAACAGCCTTTTAAGACAGGGCTGTAAGGATTTTATTTGGTACGTAATAAACGACGGCTCATCAGACAATACAGACCAACTGATGAACACATTTATTGCCGAACGAAAAATCAATATTACATATAAAAAGCAAGAAAACAGCGGCAAGCATTCCGCTCATAACAAGGCGGTTTCCGACTGTGAAACCGAGCTTTTTTTCTGCGTCGATTCCGACGACTTTCTGACCGATGACGCTATCGAAAAAATCGAAAATGTATGGCAGAGTATACCCGAAGATAAAAAAAGCGGGCTGTCAGGAATAGTTGCTAACCGAGGAAACGAAAGCGGCGCGGTAATAGGAACAAAATTTCCGCCGGACATAACCGCGGCGGGGCTTTCTCAGCTATATGCAATGGGTAAGAGGGGGGATACCGCATTAATTTTCAGAACCGAAATCATAAAACAGTATCCTTTTCCCGTGTTTGAGGGGGAACGTTTTTTG
>CAMCIX010000046.1 GCA_945875045.1 uncultured Clostridia bacterium
GTCTTAGCCCCATAGCTTTGTGTCCCCGCCTTTCGGTGGGTTTACTAAATATATTCAATCATAGACATTATATTCCAATATTAATAATTTGTCAAGTTTTTTGCTTAAAAAACATTTCCATTCGCATAAGCTCGCTTATCGTACCAAGCCTGTTTATCGTTGTACATACGCGCGTCTGCTTTGTCAAAAGCTCGCTTCTTGAGACCTCGGGATACTCTGTCGAAAGAACGTATCCGCAGGCAAAATATATTTTGGGGGTTGCTCCCGAGCCGTTATAATCCTCTGCCGCCTTATGCAGAGCACCGTAATATCCCTCTAACTTTTCGCGGTCGGCGTTTCTTACAATAACGGCAAACTCATCTCCGCCCCAGCGGCACACAAATTCGCCCTTGCCGAAGGTCTTCCGCAAAAGTTCGGAAAATTTTACAATCACCCTATCCCCGACCTTATGACCGTATGTATCGTTAATATGCTTAAAACCGTTTAAATCGAGCATCATAACCCCTATAGGCTCCCCTTCGGGAATCTTATTATTTATGTAATCATCAAAGCGTGCTCTATTGAATAGTTTTGTTTTTACATCAACATATGCTTTTTTATTAATATTCAAAATGCTTTTAGCAAACATATAAAATGTATAGATTAAAAACGCAATCGTTGTAAATATAATACCCGAAGAGGTGTCTTTAATATAGTAATAGGCAAAATCGAAAACACAACCAAAAACAATCAGGCTGATAAATACCATTGTATCTCTACGTTTGGCTTCGTTGCGGGCGGCAAACAGACCCGCAATAATCAATAACGCAATATCTGCAACAAGCATTATATGGCTCACATTAAGGGTTTCCCGCAAATCTGCAATCCCCGTAACCTGGCATATTAAGCAAACAAGCGCCGCAACACTGTTTACAATCGCGGCAACCCTCGGCAGAACGCATAATTTGCCTGTATTCCGTTCGTCAATAAATAATAGCAGCGGAATAGGCATAATAAAGAGCGCCGCAAGAGTTATATACCCTAATGAGGCGGTATGATTCTCAAACATTATCGGTGAAAAGCGGGTATCCGTAATACGCCAAATTCCAACAATCAGAGAAAAAATACCGAGATAAAGCATATCAAAAGAGGAGGTGCGCTTATTTGCGATAAATCCTAACTGTACAACAATGAGCAGTATTCCCATTATTATACAAAGTGAGGAAAGTATTATCTGGGGTAAATCGGTCTTTAACCTTTGCATAAAAACGGCGTATCTTGAGCCGATATTAAACACTACCTCCCTATCTCTAACGCTTTCATAAACAGGAGTTACGGTGACGGTTGCCGTTTTGCCGATATCCGAATTATAGAGCGGAATAACAACCCAGTTACTGCTCGGGGATTTGCCTAAGGTATTATCTACAGTAAGACTGTATACCAAATTGCCGTCAAAGCGGACTTCGGCTAAACTATGTACAACATAAAATATCAGACAATCCTCACCGTTATCCATATCGCCTATTTCAAAGCGGTATTCCTTTCGCATGCCTATAGGGGCTGATGAATCCTTGATTTCATGTTCCGTATAATTCACCGTTTTATATGAAGCGATATTTCGGTCGCTGTGAACGGTATTGTCCTTAAACGCTGCCATATAAACCGAAAAAGCCACAAACAAAAACGCTGTTACAAAACATACCGCAACCGTAATACTTTTCAGATCAAATTGTAATTTTTTCTTCAAATAAACACCCCCAAACGAAATCGGATTCTTTATTTATTATACTACTCTTATATCTTTACTTCAAGTTAAATAATTCTTATTACTCAATACAAAGCGTAAATCATAGTCATATAAAAAAGACACTCATATAATAATTATTCCCATAAAACAACGACCTGTCCCCAATCGAGGCAGGCCGTTATTGTTTTCTTGAAAAACGATTTTTTAATACTTACCTTATTAAAAGATGAAAGGACGGTAAAGTTATGAAAATACATCTTGTTTTAACCAAAGCGGATGCGGATATCATCTGCCTAAAAAAATCGCTGCCGAGAGGAAAATTTAATGAGTTTGTCATTAAAGTCCTGCGCCACGCCGCAAAAGGCAGTGTGGCAAGTGTACCGATGGAGTTTGAAATTGACGGTACAGTATCAGAGCTTCACACCAAAATTGATTTGCCCGAGGACCTCGTTAAATCCTGCTACGAGAAGTTAGGATTTGAGAAAAACAAATTCACTACCGGTGTGAAAGCCGAAATCAGGAAATGCATCAATAAAAACCGAAAAGTTCCAACGGCGGAACGAATACCGCTTACTACGATCAGAAATATTGTGGACGAAAATTTCTTACGCATAAGAAATAAAGAGCAAAAGCTTGAAAAACACCCACGTAATAATACTCTGCTCTTTTCGTCATACGAGCGAATGATTCAAAATATTTTAAGCGATTTGAAATCGGCAAAAAGGGAAAGAAGGTGAAATATTGGCAAACCAAAGAATTATACATTTTGTTTTGTGTGCTAAAGACAGCGACTTAATTGCTTGGAAAAAGTCGCTACCCAAAGGAACCTTTAATAAAACCGTGAACGAAATTTTATCGGCGGAATATAAAGGCAAAGAAGCACATGTCCCTTGCAAATTCTCGTCCACAGAAATCACCGGCGAGCATCACTACCGACTGATAATTCGTGACCAAAATGCTTTAGAATTCTTGCGAAAATTCGTGTGGAGCGATGTAACCGAAAATATTAAAAAGGTTATTCGCAGGCATATTAAGAAAAATAACGAGATGCCAAAATATGCAAATTTCGAGATGGTGGTGGCACTTTTCAGGAAATTGTACACAGAGATGAATTTTGCAACAGACAGAACCGTAGGCGAAGACCACAGGTATATGAAGCTTCAAAATGCCTACCGTGAAGTGTTAGAAAAAACCGTTTTGGCAATAGAAAATTGCTATAGCGGCGGCGAAATACAGGGTGATATAAATTCAAGCACTCTCGACTGCGGAAAAATTGTAAATGAAGTTTTTGCAGAAGTATTCCCGGTCCTTGAATATATTTTGGAGGACTATGACGAATATTGGGATGAAGCCGACCCTGATGATGAAGATTTTTAATATTAGAACCTAAAATCCATTTACAACTTTAAAGAAAAGGAGAAAAAATATGAGGAATAAATTTTTCGATATAGGCGCCGGCGCCTATATAAACAGCGACGAGGTGGAATTTATTTTAGATACCAATGCGGGTAAAGTCAGAAGATTTTTCAAGAAATACGGCATAGACAGAAATACCCCCAAGTCTTTGACGCAACCTCTACCGATGAAATAAAGAGTATGATATTTCTGAAAAGCGGTAAGATTGCCATTTCAAATATGCGGTCAACCCTGCTTGTTAATATATTGTGATATAATCATATCAAAGAGGAAACAAATCGGCAAATGTACGGGGAAATATGTGAGCCTTCAGCCGGATTTTAAGTGTGAAATTTAGGTTGGTTAAGAACATCCGCACCAGTCGAGTGCCTCGGTACGCAAACGCGTATCGGGGCTTCTTCTTTTATAAGGCTCTGTTTCTCGCGTTTAAGCGGCGTCTTTTTTGCTGCATCTTTACAAAACGAAAATCCGTTCTCGAAAGAGGACGGATTTTCGTTTTGTATTATTCATTTTTCATTATTCAATATTCATCATTCATTAAATCGGATTTTCTTAATGAAGAATGAAATCTACTTCGCCAAGTATATAAGCAACACCGAAATATCGGCGGGGCTTACGCCCGAAATGCGGGAGGCTTGACCGATATTTGCGGGTCGTATTTTATTAAGCTTTTCGACCGCTTCAAGCCGCAGTCCGTAAACAGCAGAATAATCAATATCATTAGGAATAGCCTTGCCCTCAAGGCGGAGCATTTCATTTACCTGTGCCTGCTGACGGGCGATATAGCCCTCGTACTTAATCTCGGTCTCGACCTTTTCCCGCACGCTGAAAGGCAAATCGGGTCTTTCCTTATCAAAGGGCGCTAACATATCATAGCTTATCTGCGGTCTTTTAACAAGGTCGGAAAGCCGCGTGCCCGTGCTTATAGGCGCGGTGCCGTTTTGCTCTAACAGGCGGTTTAGATCCGCATTAGGGGCTAAAAAGACAGTTTTAAGCCTTTCAATCTCCCTTTCCTTTTGCTCCTTGCGAAGTAAAAACGCGTCATAGGTTTTATCGTCTATAAGCCCTAATTTTCTGCCCGTCGGCATAAGTCGCTCGTCGGCGTTGTCCTGACGTAAAAGCAGTCTGTACTCGCTTCTTGAGGTCATCATTCTGTAGGGGTCGGAACAGCCCTTTGTCACAAGGTCGTCGATAAGCGTACCTATATACGACGACGCACGGGAGAGTACAAGCGGCTCCTTACCCTTGACCTTTAATGCGGCGTTTATTCCCGCGATAAGCCCCTGAGCCGCCGCCTCCTCGTACCCTGATGAGCCGTTGAACTGCCCCGCGCCGTAAAGGTTCGGAAAATCCTTCATTTCAAGGGTTGCCCGCATAGCCGTAGGGTCAACGCAGTCATATTCTATCGCATATGCGTTGCGCATTATTTTGACATCTTTAAGGCAGGGGACGGTCTTATAAAGCTCAATCTGCACCTCCTCGGGAAGCGAAGAGGAAAGCCCCTGCAAATACATTTCCTCGGTATTAATTCCACAGGGTTCGATAAAAAACTGGTGTCGCTTTTTATCGGCAAAGCGGACGATTTTATCCTCAATACTCGGGCAGTAGCGTGGACCTACCCCCTCAATCTCCCCCGCATAAAGGGGGGAACGGTTGATATTTTCGAGTATAACCCGCTTTGTCTCGTCATTGGTATAGGAAATATGACAGACCACCTTATTTTCGGGCGGAGTTTCGGTGGAATAGCTGAACGGGACTACCCTCTCGTCCCCCTCTTGCACTTCAAGCTCGGAAAAATCAATACTGTCCCTTGAAACGCGGGCGGGAGTTCCTGTTTTAAAGCGTCTTAGCGGCAAGCCGAGCCTTTTAAGCGATTCGGCTAAAGCCGTCGCGGGGAAGTTGCCGTCGGGTCCCGAGGCATAGTTTACCTCACCGACATATACCCTACCGCCTAAAAACGTACCCGTGGCAATAACAACCGAGCGACAGGAAAAATCCGCGCCCAGCTTAGATATACAATGCCATACCTCATTTTCAAAATAAATATCGGTAATCTCGCACTGCTTGACGTCAAGGTTTTCCTCTAACTCTACCGCGTGCTTCATATATTCGCTGTAAGCCCTGCGGTCAATCTGAGCTCGCAGAGAATGAACCGCGGGACCCTTGCCGAGATTAAGCATACGGCTTTGGAGGGTGTTTTTATCCGCCGCTTTTCCCATCTCGCCGCCCAAAGCGTCAAGCTCTCTTACAAGGTGACCCTTCGCCGTACCGCCGATTGACGGGTTACAGGGCATATTGCCCACCCAGTCCACGCTTATTGTAAACATTATAGTCTTACAGCCGAGCCTTGCCGAAGCCAAAGCCGCCTCTACCCCCGCGTGTCCGCCGCCTATAACGGCGACCTCATATTCTCCCGCATTATATTTATTTATTTCCAAAAGAATTACTCCTTAAGCAAAGCTGACAAATCCGAACTCGATTTTAAAGGGCGGATTTTCGCCTTTGCATTGTTAAAATACTCGTAAATCCGTCAGGATTTACTGCGTTTTGTGCCTCGCAC
Organism: uncultured Clostridia bacterium; assembly: GCA_945875045.1. Lineage (GTDB taxonomy): Bacteria > Bacillota > Clostridia > Oscillospirales > Acutalibacteraceae > UBA737. Next base: position 5,703 of record CAMCIX010000046.1, read on the forward strand.
AGACAAAAATCCGCCACTTCAAAATTCTGCGACCTAAAACGAGCATACTTTCGAGTGATTTTTGGTGCGAAGGAAACCGCAAGGCTAACGCCTGCGGATGACGACAAGCCGAAAAGTGCCGAAAATATGCCGTTTTAGGCGTGTTCGGATTCGTCAGCTTTGCTTATTCATACGTTCAATAGCTTTTTGCTGTCTTATATCGTTGCCGATAAACTTAAAGGGGTCAAAGCTACCTATAAGCCGTGAGGAAATGCGCGCGGTGTAGCGCGTTTCGATTTCCTTCATTGAAAGATTGGTGTTGATTATGGTTGGCTTTCCCGATAAAAGTCGGGTATTTACAAGGTTGTAAAGCGCCGATTTTGTAAAGGAGGTCGCTGTTTCCGCCCCCAAATCGTCGATAACCAAAAGGTCGCAATCGGTCATTGTCTCGTACGCGCCGCGGTTTTCCCCCGTGAATTTTTCCTTTTCTATTTTTGCAAAAAGGTTCTCCGCCGAGCCGTAGACGGGAACGAAGCCTTTTTCTATAATTCCCGACACAATCGCCAAAGTCAAATGGGTTTTACCGAGCCCCGCACTGCCCATAAAAAGGAGATTACCGCTTTCTTTAGGGTCAAAGGCTATAACATATTCCCTGCAGGTCTTTAATATCGCGGTCATTCTGCGGCGGGGATTGCCGTTTTTGCCGTCCTCATCCTTATAATATTTTAGGTCGAAATTATCAAACCGCGAGCTTTCAAGCGGCATTTCCTGTGACAACTCGGAAAGCATAATTTCGGCGGCAAGTTTTTTTATACAGCCGCAAATTTTGCCGCCTATATAGCCCGTATCCCCGCACACAGTACAGTCGGGAGCAGGCTCCTTTATTTCCGCCTTTTCAAGAATAAGCTTTTTTTCAAGCGTAAGCGCCGCGGAGTGCTGTTTTAAATTTTCAAGCGCTTCCCCGCCCGAAAGCGCCGCGTTTACCAGCTTTGCTCCGATAGCGGCGCGCTCCCTGTCTATCTCGCCGAGCCGCGGATTAGCTGAATAGGCGGCGGCAAGCAGCATATTATACCTCTGTTTTTTTTCCTTGACTGCCTGTCTCTTTTTTTCCATTGCCCTTTTATATGCGGCTTCCCTTGTAATCATATTTTATCTAATCCTTTGCGTTAAGCATTTTTTCAAACAAATCGATATTATAAGCGGCGAAATCTTCCTTTTCCTCGGCTTTTTTATCCCCCATAATATCCTCGGGAGTTTTATAGCCCTTTTCGTGCCAGCTTTCAATAATTTTCGCGGTATATGGAAAGGAAAATTTTGATTTTGTGTTTACGCACTCCTCGTAAGCGGCGTTAAGCATTTCCCGCGAAATTTTCCAGTCGTTTATCCACATAACCGAAAGCTCGGTTTCCTTTTTGCTCGGCTTTCTGCGCTCCAGTCCAAAGGCGGCGCTTACTATCCTCCACGCCTGCTCGCAGACCGCCATATTATTAAGCTCCGCGTCCGCCGCGGCAACGGTGTCTATCCCCTTATTTATCCAGTCAACCGCCGTTGATTCAATAAAGCGGATATTAGCCTTATTATGTGCCGCCGCATACTGAACAATCATAAGAATAAGCGAAACGTCCAAGCCCTCGTCGTCGTAAAGCCATACAAGGGTGCTCGCCTCGTTACTCTTTAAATTTCTGCCAAGGCGCAGTTGGGTTTCCCTTAAAAGATAGCTTATTTTCTCGTCCTCCGCTCCGCGCCTTGCGACGTCGTTTCGGCTCGGCTTTTCGGCACGGCTTGTCGTTTTAGGCTTGATTTCGGTTTTTTTCTCTAAAGCGCCGTCGGAATTTAAAATCCCCGCGTCCGCCCAGTAAAGAAGCGCCTCTTTTACGTCGTATTCGGAAACACCGACCGCCTCGGCAATCGTATCAGGCTCAATCGGCGCGGTCATATTTCTCATTATGTAAAGCAAAACCTTTATATGTTCTCCCCGTGCCAGCTTTAAATGATTATCCGCAACGGCGGCAGGAAGGGTAAAAACGGCGGAAAACGCCGTCGGATTTATACGGTATTCCATTAATTTTGACCTCTTTTTAGAACTGAAATTATTATATCAATTCCTCTGCCCTTTGTAAATAGAAATAATAGTTAATTTGCACTTACCAACTGCTCCGCAAGCAAGCAAATATCCCTTGCGGCGTTTTTATTAATATATTTCCGCTGATTTTCGGTCATTTCCTCTGCCGCTGAGCTTTCAGACAGCCTGTCCGCCGCCGCGGAAAGGTTTTTTCTAAGCTTTTTAACGGGTATACTCATACCCTGCTCTCCGAAATAACGCATATTTGCGGTTTCACAGCCGGGTATAGACATAATATGCACCATAGGCACGCCCATAGCCGCCCCCTCGGTTGTGGAAAGCCCGCCCGGCTTTGTTATATAAATATCCGAAACGCGCATATATTCCGCCATTTTGTCTGTATAGCGGACGGGAATTATCTTATTTTGATAACGCTTTGAAAGCTGTTTATACAGCCATTCGTTGCTCCCGCAGATTACAATAATACGGGTGTTTTCGTCGGTTTTATATTTATCGTATAACACTTTAATCGCAAAAACCAGCTTTCCCGCGCCCATACTGCCGCCCGAGACCAGAATATACCTTTTATCGCCGTCAAGTCCCAAAAGCTCAGCCGCCCTATCCCTTGAAAGAGGCTCGGAAAATCTACGGCTTACGGGAATGCCCAAGGGCTTTAGCTTTTCCTTTGATATTCCACGACTTTCATACTCGGGATTAAGGCTTTCCTGCGGGGTTATATAAATATCGCAGTCGGTTTCCTCGGTAAAGGGTATGCAGGTGTAATCGGTCGAAAGAAACACCGTTTTGGGCACCGACATACCGCGGTTTTTCATATTGGTGATTATCTCGGCGGGAAAAACGTGGGGCATTATTACTATATCGGGCTTTTCCTCTTTAAAAAGCATATCGAGCCGCTTTGCCATACCGCCGTTTACAAAATACACGGGCGAACGGAATGGAAGCCGCCTATAGGCGTTTCCCAAAGCATACACCGCGCCGAAAACACGCGGTGCCTTCTGCACCGTTTTAATATATACCTGATTGATTATTCGCTCGGTTCTTTCGCTTTTAAGGCTGTAGGGATTTAGCATCAGGACAGAGTCTGTCTCTTATACACATCTGACGCTGCCGACGATATGCAGTGTG
>CAMCIX010000047.1 GCA_945875045.1 uncultured Clostridia bacterium
GAGATGTAGAGAGGTCTCGTGGGCTCGGAGATGTGTATAAGAGACAGCTACATCTTCTGACGATGTTGAATACATCGAACAGATTGAGTATGAGTATCAAAGCGGAACTCAGGGGTCAGCCGATGCAGCAACGTCCGGCGGAAATAGCTCTTCAGGTGGAAACAGTTCTTCAGGCAGCAAAAAACCTTCAGGCGGAAATAGCTCTACAGGCGGCAATTCAAAAGTTGACCCTAAAAAATACAGAGGTACTACCGTACGTTATGCAACATGGAAAGATCCGGAATTGAATGAAGACGGACCTACTGTCAAAGCGTTTGAAGAAAAATACGGAATTAAGGTTAAAATCGACCTTGTAAGTCAGGCTAACTATAATAATACTATTGCAAGTATGATTGCTTCCGGTGATTCTCCCGATGTTTATTTCTGTAATATGTTTTTCCCTGAGTGTCTTACAACGATGCAGCCTATCGATGCAGCTCAACTTGACTTAACAGATCCGATTTGGGACAAAGTTTTTATAGATAAATTTACCGTAAACGGCAAAGCTTATATTGTAAATTCATTGGGAAGTCCTAATGGAGCAGGCGACGTTTTATACTTCAACAAAACTGTTTTAAAGCAGGCAGGATTTACAGAAGAGCAATTCCCCGATAAGCTTTATGAAAAGGGAGTTTGGACTTGGGACGCACTTGAAAAAATTATGAGCACAGTTAAAACCAAACTCGGTAGTCAGGGCTATCAACCTGCTTTCCTACATTATGATTCAATCCTTACAAGTACGGGTTGCAATATGTATAAATACGAAAATAACAAATTTTCTCTCAATCTATCCGACCCGTTCTTAGTTACAGTTAATGAAAGATTGGCGGATTGGTACCAAAAAGGTTATATTAAAGATTATAATCTTGACGCGCGTGATGAATTTACAACGGGTAAAGTAGCAATAGCTGCAATAGACGCATTTGGTCTTAGAAAGAAAGGTTATTGGCAAAATATGAATCAGGACGCTATAGGTTTCACTTATTTGCCTGATTTTGATAGCAGCCACAAAAGAGTTGACTCTGGATTGGCAGTCGGTTGGGGCATAGTAAAGGGTGCTAAAAACCCTGTTGCAGCCGGAATATTCCTTCGCTATTATCTTGATGGAAATAATTATGACACTTCAAAATTTTTCATTAATGAACAGGCTGAAAGTTTCTTTTTCCAGTTAACTTCAAAAGGCAGCTCAAATCGTAATTTCGCGTTAACTTGGAACAATTATATGGTTGCGTTGACAACACCTGCCAACGTTAAGACCAAATTAGCCTCAATGCAGAACACGCTACAAGAACAGTGCAACTACTTTAATAATATAATTGCTAAAAATGCACAATAATGGTTCTATTACGGATATTGGGGTTCTTTGAGTGTTTACCTCTCTCTAATAAGGGAGGTAGGCACCCTTGTCAGGGGAACAAAATGAAACTCCAACATTTGCAAATGAGCCCCAAAATACACTTTGAGGATTTAATTTTAAGGAGATATTGCTCTTATGAAAAAAACAATAAAAGCAAACTCGTCGAGAGTTCTTTCTCTGTTCCTTTCCATAGCATTGATAATATCGACGTTTGCTATTATAGCACAAATATCTGTTTTGGCAGAAAGCGCATATGCCCCTGAGAATTTTGTATCAGGCTCGGGAACGGAAGATAGTCCTTATGAGATTTCCACAGTCGGACACCTTGTAAAAATGGTGCAGGATTGTGGAAAAAACAGTTCGGGTGAGAGTCTCTATTATAAATTAATAGCTGATATTGACCTTAACCCAACCGATAATTGGGATCCACAAAACGGGTCTTACAAAAACTGGGCAAGTATAATCTCCGGAAAATCGGTAGACACTACTTTTTGCGGCTATCTTGACGGTAGCGGTAAAACAATCAGCCATTTGTATGTCAAGACGGGTGATAATCAATACGAAAATTACGCCGGCCTTATTCAAGCTATGTCGACAAATTCGTGGATAAAGAATCTCACGATTGACAGTTTTTACAGCTACGGACAACAAGCGGCGGGCGTTGTAGGTATGGTTTGTGGTGAGCGTACAGGTAACGTCACAAATTTTGAAAACATTACCGTTAAAAATGGTATGGTAACAGCTACAAATCAATGGGGCGGCGGCGTCGCAGGTATTTTGTCACATGCCGGGGGTAAGGCTACTTTTAATAATTGCAAAGCAATTCATCTGAATATAGCATATGCTTCTGAAGAAGCTAAACGCGGCGCGATTTGCGGTGATTCCAATGACAATGCCGAATTGACAAATTGTACTGCAATCGGATGCAGAGGCGTTGGTGAACTTATAGGCGGCGCCAAGGGTAACGGCACAAACGGTACGGTTAAGGATTACGATGAAACGGTTAGCTATGCAGGCGGCAGCGGTACAAAGGCAGATCCTTATCAAATCGCTACTGTAGACCAGCTTAACAAAATGGTTAATGACGGCGGTAAAAAAGGGAATGAACCTGCTTACTATGTTCTGAAAAACGACATCGTTTTTAATGACACAAACGGTTGGTCACCCGATGCCGCTAATACAAACGGATATAATTTATGGAATACACCTTCTGTGGGTTTCGAGGGTAATTTCAACGGTAACGGATATACAATAAGCAATCTGTATATTAAAGGTAACGGGTTTATAAATGTGGCCCTCGACGGTGCGGTTATTACAAATGTTAGATTTGTAAATGTCTATGTTTCTGGTTCTGGTAATTCATGGGTTGGAACATTGTTCAGTGAAGTTCACGCTATAACCGTATCAAATGTTATGATAATAAACTCGCAGTTGGTAAGAACTGCACATTGGGCTAACAGCGGCGGAATTACCGGTCTTATTCAAGATGGAAAGACACCTACGTTTTCTAACTGCGCTGTAATCAAAACTAACGCTGACGGTGCGATAAGCGGTTGCGGATCTTGGAATACCGCATCGCAGAATATTACCGGTTGTTGGGCGGTTGAATGTAGTAAAGCAACGCGTTTCTGCGCAGGAAAAGATGTAACGACAACAAAAAGTTATTTTATAACAGATGAGTCTTCCATACAAGGTCTTAGAGCCAAGATAACGATGCCTAATCTTGACTGGGAAAATACTTGGAAAGCGAATTTCTTTGATTATCCTGAGCTTAGGGATATAGTTTGGCACGGTAAGGCCAACGAACCTGTCCTCAAAGATTCTGAAAAACCCAACAGCGCAGAGAACCCGTATGAAATATACTCTGCCGCAGAGCTCTATTGGCTTGCTAAAAATTTAAAAAAGGCAACAGGATATTATGCGTTGTGTTCAGATATATATTTAAACGATATCAATGATTTTTCTGAAGAAGAACCTTGGTGGAATACCGCTAACATTAATAAATGGTATACCTCCGGCAACCCGAATGATGTATTCACAGGTCATTTGGAAGGAAATTCTCATAAAATCTACGGTATTTATGTAAATACAGATGACGAATCTGAATGTTCCGGTTTGTTTCCTGCTTTAGGTGACGGTGCGGAAATTAATAACTTAATAATATTAAAATCAAAGTTATCCTCAGAAAATGGTTACATAGGCGGTATCGCAGGAAAAATTATGCCTGATTCCGAAGTAAGTATAAAAAACTGCCTTGTGGATTCTTCTGTTGATCTTTCGGGAAGATATGTATCAGGTATAGTAGCCGCAATTGCTTCTAATGCTAATGTAACGATAAGCAATTCTGCATTTACGGGAACTTTGAAGTCGGATAATGATACAGGCGCGATAATATCCAAAACGCAAGATACTGCTAAAATTAAATTAGTCGGCGTTTTCGCACCGTATTCAAAATTGGCAATCGGCACAAATATTTCTTATGAGAAATGTTATCAAACGGGTGAGTCGGATATATCAGGCTTAACAGCGGTAAGCCTCGAATCAATGAAAGGATTGTCGGTAAAAAGAACAGGAATGCCTGAACTTGATTTCGATAATGTTTGGCTACCCCAGTCTGACGATTTCCCGACATTTCGCGATCCCGCTAAATACGGCGTTAAAGGCGAAGTATGGGACGGTTCTGTGGCAGAGGATTTTGCACTGAATCCGATTACCGGAAAGCGCGGAAACGGAACAAAGGTTAATCCTTATATTATTACTACCGCAGCACAGCTTTACAGAATGATGGCGGTTCGTGAAAAAGGCGCTTATTATGAATTGGCTGCGGATATTTATTTGAACGACACTTCGGACCCTGAATGGTATAAAAACAGCGGCGTGAATTCTTGGTTCAACAGTGTGAGCCCGAGCGCTGAACCTTGGGAATTGCATTTTGACGGTAAAGGTTATTCCATTAATGGTTTACACTGCTATGCAGGCGGCTGGCTGGCAACCGGTTTTATTCCTGTAATAGGCGGTAACAGTTCGGTAATAAATGTTCATATACGTAATTCGTATTATTCAGGACCTACTATTGCTTGGGGAGTAGAAGCCGGTAATAATATTGGCGGAATTTGCGGCTATGTCGTACCCAAAGCTAATGTTAGTGTAGGCGGTTGTACGGTAGACTCTTCTGTAATATTTGAAGGCGGAGATTGCGTCGGCGGAATAGTTAGCGCAAACGCGGGAGACAATCTTTTAATTCAGCAGTGCGGATTTTCGGGTAAGATAAACAGCGAAGGAAGATGTATCGGCGGAATATACGGAAATGTATGGTCTCCGACTACCGTTAACTACTGCTATTCGATCGGTAGTATTGTTGGCGGCAAAGACGACAATGTCCACGCAACTGCAAGCTTCACTTACACAACTGAGGATCAGACTCAAAATCCTTATGCAGATAAACTTAATGTTATAAGAACAGAAGAGGAGAATTTTTATTCCCAGAATGCACAAAGTTTTCTTGAATTTGACTGGAACAAGTGGACCTTCAAAACGGGTTATGATTATCCGTTCCCAACCTATAGTTTAAATGAAAGCGAGGGTATTGTCGGCGGAATTTGGTCGGGCAATCTCGCAAGTAATTATCAGCCGTATACTACAGACTTTGATTATCCTCAAGATAGGGGATTGGAAGTTTCGGCGGAAGGTATTATCATTGATCCGGAAATAGGCGATTATTATTACGGAGACGGTACCGATGATTATCCTTATCACATTGCGACCGGGGAACAACTTGCAAAAATGATTATTGAAAACTGCACGCAACAATTGGCAGAAAATCTGAATGCAGAACAAAAATCATTCCTTATGGTGGCTGATATTTATTTGAATGATGTAAACGATCCTGATTGGACTTCTCAAGATAATAAAGAGGCGCATAATTGGGTTGGTGCAGATTATCGTTATGGTTTCAGGGGTCATTTTAACGGTGACGGACATATAGTTTACGGTTTACGGTTAGTAGGCCCAATAGATTATGCTATCACCGGTCTGATACCGGTAATTAGTGAGGGCGCTGTTGTTGAAAAGGTCGGAGTTGTTAATGCTTACATAAACAATACGTCTAAGGTGGCTACATATGCCTCGGGAATTGCCGGCTACGTAACATATTATACAACCTTATTGGGAAATGATGCCCCCGAGTCATTGACGCTATCTAACGTTGAAGAATACGGTCTCACGCCACCGATAATAAAAGAATGTTTTGTATATGATTCTTATATGTCGGCTGCCTCCGCAGGCGGTATTGTCGGCGCAGTGCCTTCTCCGGTAATAATTGAGGATTGTTATTTTGCGGGAACTGTGACTGCAGACGGTAATTCTCACGGTTCAATTGTCGCCAACTGCTGGGGAGGAGGCGGCACCGTAATGGTTAAGAGCTCTTATGGATTTACGACAGATTACGGTCAGGCTATAGGCGGTGACGCCGCGCTTGGTTCTTGGGTAACAGGCGGCTATACTTATGTTAAAAAATCCTTAACCAGATTTAAGCTTATGCACCCGGCTGATATGTACGGCGAATCGGCTTACAAGCATTTGCCTGAATTTTTCGCCGACGGAAGAGATGTTTGGACAATAGTTGAAGGCGGAACTCCTGTGTTATCCGTATTTGGAGAAAGAGCTAAGAAATACACATATAATACGCCTGTTTATTCTACCGTTCAATTTACTACCAATGTTCAGGATTTGATTTTTCCGTCTGTCACGGGTTTTTATGGCGATCCTTTGACGTTGCCTACACCCACACGCGAAGGTTATATATTTGACGGATGGTATTATTATCCCGAACTGCAATGCCGTGCAGAAATCAATTGTGTTCCCAGAAGAAGCGTAAATTTGTTTGCAAAATGGATTAAGAATTGTGTTACACAGGATTTTGAAAACTATACTGATACGGAATATGATATAGATCCTAACGGCGATTACCAATATTACAAAATCGGTTTGGACAATTATGACTCGAATTACGTCTATGGCGGTTCAAAATCTATGCACAGAATCGGAAATACAGATACCGAAGAAGATTTTCTCTTAAATTATAAAGAGAAGTTGGTTAAAGGTAAAGTATATAAGATGACCTTCTGGGTATGCACTGATAAGGACGGTACCAACGCTACTGTTTCGCTGGTCCATAATTCCTGGCCTGATATTAATTTGAGTCAAGAACCGGCTATCGGTGTGGAAAAAATTGTCACTTTAAATAATATGAAGGACAAAGAATGGCAACAGTGTACTTTCACCTTTACGGCTAATAGTGAGTGGATTTCTATCCGCACTACAGGCAATGCAAGTTTGTATTTTGATAACTTCTTCCTTATTACTGACGGCACAGACGGTAAATTATTGCCGACTGTTAAAGTTGATAACGACAATAACAGCAGTAATAATAGTTATAGTAATAACAGTAATAGTAATAATATTGTTCCTTCGGATAATCCGGAAATTGACGCTGTAAATCCGGACGAACCTGGCAAAACTAATTCTGTTGAGAATTCAACAAAGCCTAAGGCAGATGAAAATGAGGGATTCAATTGGTTATATGTTATTATTATTGCGGTTGCTGTAATAGTCGTTGGTTCGGGCGTATTGGTTGTATTCCTGTTCAAAAGAAAAAAGAAATTAAAATAATTTGTTTTTTTTAGATTGATCGGAGTTAACTTTTTTCGGTGTGTGCGGCTTCGGTTGCACACATCTTTTTAATTATAATTTATTGTATTGTGAATTTGAAAAGACGGTCTCCATTTTAATGATTAAGGACACAATATTATAGAGGAGCGTCTTGCAGAGTTTTAAAACTCTTTGTAACTATTCATAAAAATGGAGGCAAAAGCGAAATGACAGATGTATTTAGTATTAAAGCGTTTGATTTTCCCGAAGGCTTTTTGTGGGGCAGTGCAACTGCCGCCCATCAGATAGAGGGGAATAATATATATTCAAATAATTGGTATAACGAGCAAGAAAATCTTAAAAAAGGTTGGAACACCGAAGTGTCCGGTGCCGCTTGCAACCACTATAATATGGTCGAAGAAGATGTTGAACTGTTAGTCAAACTCGGTCATCAAGCATTCCGTATGGGGGTTGAATGGGCGAGAATTGAGCCGCACGAGGGCGAATTTAATAAAGAAGCTACCGACCATTATATAAGAGAACTTGCGCTTTTAAAGGAAAAAGGAATAAAAACCTTTGTGACGCTTGTGCATTTTTCGGTGCCTAAATGGTTCGCAGACAAGGGCGATTTTCAAAGCCTTGAAAATATAAAATATTTTGAGCGTTACTTAAATTATATTCTTCCGAAGATAAGCCCTTATGTTGATTTTTGGAATGTAATTAATGAGTTTAATTTAGGGCGCGGTCAAGACCGCTTAACTCATAAATTTAACAGCGTCATATACCACGCAAGAGGTTATCACATTATTAAGCAATATTCTGACAAACCTGTATCTTCAGCTCATGCATTGGTACAGTTTTACGGGAAAAGGCAGAATGACGTTTTTGACCTTGCAATGCAACGGTATATGGATGTAATTAATAATGAATTTTTCTTCCATGCTATGCGTACCGGAGAGCTTGTTGTGCCCGGCAAGGACGGAATATTCGATAAGGAAATTAAGGACACGGTAGATTTTTGGTCAATAAACCTTTATACAAGAGAAATGGTTGACAGCCGCAAGTCGGATTTATCAAGTAAACGTTATCCTTTTTCGGAAGCCAGAATGTTACCGATGAATTTTTATCTTGATGAATTCTATCCAGAGTGTATGTATCATAACCTAAGCAGACTTAAGGATAAGCCGGTTTTCATTACCGAAAACGGTTGTTCCTGTGACGATGACGATTTCAGAATAGTATATCTTGTGGAATACCTTTGCGCTTTAAGCGAGGCTATAAAGGACGGTGTGGACGTCAGGGGCTATCTGTATTGGTCTTTACTTGATAACTTTGAATGGGGGACATTTATTCCGAAATTCGGTCTGGTAGATGTTGACCGAGAACATGATTTTAAACGCACAGCAAAGCCCAGTGCATTTTTCTATAAAGAAATAATTGAAAATAACGGATATAATCCTGAAATGCTTAAAAAGTATTTAAAAGAAACGCCGAGAATAAAGGATTTACCGATACTGAAATAAAAGATTTACTGTAATCAAAGGCAACATTTAATTTTGATTTATAAAAAAGTATTATCGTTCGGCAAAATCAATTAAAGAATAAGGAAATAGGATTATTTATGATTAAATACGACAATAAGACAGAAATATTATATTTAAACACCAAAAACACTACCTATGCAATGGAAGTGTCGGGCGGGCAGTATCTTTTGCATCGTTATTGGGGTAAAAGGCTTAAAAATCCCCTTGACCGCGCGGATTCCTGTGTTTATTCGGGAAGAAACTTAGTTCCCTTTGATATGCCGCTCGGAAATTCCGAC
>CAMCIX010000048.1 GCA_945875045.1 uncultured Clostridia bacterium
GCGCTGAGCGTCATCCGTTGCTGTCTTTACAACCGAAGCGCCGCCGGTCGAATTTTCGCTTGAAGCGCCGTAATCCTTATCTACGGGACTGCAAGCCGAAAACAGCATAGCAACCGCCGCAAAGGCGACAACAAAGGATATTATTCTTTTCATACCGTTTACCTCCGAAAACTGAAGAAAGGGCTATTCTTCATATAATAATATTGTATTCGCAAGCGGCAAAAAAGTCAACAGCTACTTTTTAAATTTAACGCAAAAAAGACGTTTTTATACAAATTACGCCGCTCTCAAACAAAAAAATACAATTAATTCATAATTTACCTTTAATAATATAATGTCCCGCGCGCACAATAGTAATGCAAACGCAAGAGAAATTTTTTTTAGGAGAGAAAATTACAATGGCTAAGAATGTAGTACCTGAGGCTAAAGACGCCCTCAACCGTTTTAAGATGGAAGCTGCCAACGAGGTTGGCGTTAACTTAAAGCAGGGTTACAACGGTGACCTTACCTCTAAGCAGGCGGGCTCTATCGGCGGACAGATGGTTAATAACATCTGTCCTGTACGGCATATGAATTTTAAACGCAACTACCGCTGGTTAGACGGCCACGAAAAGGAGTTTACATATAATTTCAGATTGGCGGTAATCGAGTAGAAGGCTGACCGTTAGTAGGACAGCCGACCTCTCACACCGCCGTGCGTACCGTTCGGTACACGGCGGTTCAATAATACCCCATCAATAGACTTGCACGCTTTGGATATATTCCGTTTTTTCTTCGCAGCCACTCGTTGCGTTGCTTCATTATCCGCAATAATAAATCATCCCTATTTTGCTAATAATAATCCTTGGGTGAAAAAAATGGTGATACTGTTTTCGGGGAGAAAATGTGCTGTCGAAAAGGAAATTATCGAAATATTAAGCGGCTACGGAGCAAACTATATTTCGGACAAGGCGGTAAGCTCGGCAGAGGGGCGGTTTACCGTTATAAGCGAGTACAAAAAAACCGATATTAAACTAAAAAGCGGTATCGCCGTTTTTATCGACGATACCGACCGTTTTGACAATCAAATTTTTCCCGACGGGATAACAGGGGTCTGCGAGGACTCTAATCTTAAAGCGCTCAGCATTTTTAAGTCCTGCGGAACTCCCGTGATAAGCTGCGGAATGAGCGGTAAAAACACCGTTACCCTTTCAAGCCTTGGGAGTACTTCCCTGCTCGCCTCGCTCCAACGTACCGTTACCGACCTTTGCGGCAACGAGGTTGACCCCGCCGAGTTTAAAATAAAGCTAACCAAGCAATATTCGCCCTTTGCGGTAATGGCGTCCGCCGCGGTGCTTCTGCTTGTAGGAATAAAGCCCGAAGTGTTTTAGATTCTCGCAACACCCGATTCCCTTGCCGCCTTTGCAACCGCCGCCGCCACCGCGGGGGCAATTCTTTTATCAAAGGCTTTAGGCAGAATGTACTCGGCATTTAGCTCTTCATCACTTACAAGTCCCGCTAATGCGTAAACCGCCGCCATCTGCATTTCCTCGTTAATGTCAGATGCTCTTACGTCCAGCGCGCCGCGGAATATACCCGGGAAAGCCAATACATTATTTATCTGATTCGGAAAATCCGAACGACCCGTACCGACAACCGCCGCGCCGCCCTTTTTAGCCTCATCGGGCATAATTTCGGGAACAGGATTAGCCATCGCAAATACAGCCGCGCCCTCGTTCATTGTCGCCACCATTTTGCTTGTTACGATATTAGGAGCAGACACGCCGATAAACACGTCGGCATTTTTCATAACGTCGGCAAGGGTGCCCTTTTCACCGTTCGGGTTGGTCTTAAGACTAAGCTTGATATGAGCGGGAGAAAGACCCTCCATACCTTCATAAATCGCGCCCGCCTTATCGCACATAATAAGGTTTTTAAGTCCTAATTTTAAAAGCAGCTCGCCTATTGCGGTACCCGCCGCGCCCGCGCCGTTTATAACGCACTTAATATCGGTAAGCCTTTTGCCTGTGATTTTTAGGGCGTTTGTAACCGCCGCCGCAACGCAGATAGCGGTTCCGTGCTGGTCGTCGTGGAAGACGGGAATATCACAGCGCTCCTTAAGCTTTCTTTCGATTTCAAAGCAACGCGGGGCGGCAATATCCTCTAAGTTAATGCCGCCGAAGCTGCCCGAAATTCGGTAAACCGTATCTACAATCTCGTCCACATCATTAGAGCGCACGCAAATCGGGAAGGCGTCCACCCCCGCAAACTCCTTAAAGAGCACGCATTTGCCCTCCATTACGGGCATACCCGCCTCGGGGCCTATGTTGCCGAGTCCCAGAACCGCCGAGCCGTCGGTCACAACGGCGATTAAGTTAGCGCGTCTTGTAAGCTCAAAGGACTTATTATAATCCTTTTCTATTTCAAGGCAGGGCTGTGCGACGCCGGGGGTATAGGCAATCGACAAATCCTCCGCGTTTTTTACCGAAGTACGCGAGACAACCTCGATTTTCCCCTGCCACTCATAATGCTTTTTTAATGCTTCCTGTTTAATATCCATTTTTTAACACCGTCCGAAATTTTGTATATACTACAGTATATCATATTTTTCGCACAATTTACAGCCTTATTTGAATAAAAAATAATTTTTCGTTAAAGCTATTAAAAAGAAGGTGTGGTATGGACAGAACAAAACAGCGAAATATAATAATAACCGCATTGGTTTTAACCGCCGCCGCGGTAATAATCCTGATAACCGCGGGCTTTGCTGCCAAAAACCGCGATTACGAACCTTCAAGCTGGGTTTTAAAGGCATACGGCAACAGCGTCGCCCTCTATAACGGTAAGGAGATTGAGGCGGTTTACGGGGATATTGTGCTTGATAACCTCCCGCCCGAAGACGTAAAAATATTAGAAAACGGTATCGCCTTCCCTACCCGCGAGGAGGCAGAAAAGGCGATTGAGGATTACGACGGATAAATGTAATTTATTTGCCTACGCAGAAGCGGCGGAAAATTTCGTCGGTGACCTCGTTTGTCACCCGCTTGCCGGTAAGCTCGAAAAGGGCGGCTATCGCGTCGTCAACGCAAACGCCAACCGCGTCCATTGTAGAACCGCATTTAAGCGCGTTTATAGCTTCACTAACTCCCTCAAGCGCCCTTTGGGTGCAGTCGTGCTGGCGTTCGTTTAAAAGCACCGCGCTGTCGGGGTCAAGGTCGGCGGTTCCCGCCGCTTCGGCGATAGCTTTACTAAGCGTTTCGTAGCCGTCGCCCTTTTTCGCCGAGGTCTCCACAATTTTAAAGCCCTCAAAAGCCGATTTGTCAAGCTTACAGGACAGGTCTGTTTTATTTATTATCACTATTACATTTTTTCCGCGTATGCTGTGAAGCAGCCCATAATCGTCCTTATCAAGCGGCTTTGTGCAGTCGAATACCGCAAGAATTAGCCCCGCAGTTTCAATACGCCGTCTTGCGCGGTCAACCCCTATGCTTTCAACCCGGTCGTCTGTATCGTGTATTCCCGCGGTATCGGCAAGGCGTAAAACAATATCCCCCACAGTCACGGTTTCCTCGATAATATCGCGGGTAGTGCCTGCAACCTCGGTCACTATAGACCGCTCCGCGCCGCTAAGCATATTCATAAGGGTGGATTTGCCCACATTCGGCTTGCCGACAATAGCGGTATCGATTCCCTCCCTTAAAATTCTGCCAGCGTCATAGGTCGAGAGCATTTTTTTAAGCGCGGTTTCGGCACTTTCAAGCATTTTAAGGAAATTTTCGTAATCAAGCCCCTCTATATCCTCGTCGGGATAGTCGGAAAAGGCGGCTATGGAGGCGTCCAACGCTACTAAATCGCCCTCTATTGCTTGGATTTTTCCGCTGACCTTTCCTATATGTGCGGCACGGGAAAGGCGGAGCTGTGCCTCGGATTTTGCCGAGATTAGTCCCATAACGCTCTCCGCCCTTGTAAGGTCGGTTTTTTCGTTCAAAAAGGCGCGTTTGGTAAATTCCCCGGGCTCTGCCGAAAAAGCTCCGTTTTTAAGTATAAGCCTTAACACCTCGCGGAGCAAAATTCTGCCGCCGTGTACCGAGATTTCAACAACGTCCTCCCCCGTATAGCTTTTAGGCGCGCGGAAAACGAGGGCAACCGCGTCGTCAAGCAGACTATCGCCCTCCTTTATCTCGCCGTATGCCGCGCGGTAGCCGGGTAAATCGGAGAGTCTTTCGCCGCTGAACGGGAAAAACACACTATCGGCAACTTTAAGCGCCGCCTCTCCCGAAATTCTTATAACCCCTAAAGAGCCCTCGCCCGGCGGCGTGGCGATAGCCGCTATTGTACGGTCGGACATTGACGCACCTCCTCTGTCATAATGAAAAACCCTTTATTGAGGGTAGGTAAAACGTTTATTATCGGTCAGTTCTTCCCTATATTTCCTGATATAGTATTTCGCCATATTGAGATTCTGCTCGGAATAGTTGCCACATTCCTCGGGTCTTGCGCCGGGGATTTCTCCCTCATAGCCGATAATAAAATCGCACATAGCGGTTACAAGGGGAAATACCTCATTAGAGGTCAAATTCCCGAACATAACGAGGTAACAGCCCGTTCTGCAGCCCATAGGCCCGAAATAAACAATATTTTCCTTTTGCCCGCTTGAACGGAGAAAGGTCGCCCCGAGATGCTCGATAGTGTGAAGCGCGGGCATATCGATAACAGGCTCCCTGTTAGGCGCGGTAAGCCTTAAATCAAAGGTTGTAACTGTAACGCCGTCCCTTTTGTCCTTTCTCGAAACATAAAGACCGGGAAGGAGCGTAAGGTGATTTATTCTGAAGCTTTCTATTTTTTCCACTTTAAACACCTGTTTTCATTTTAATACTGTCCGTTTTATTAGCTTTAAAAGCTCGCACAGCGGTACTACAAGGAATGAAAGCAACAGAGAAATCGCAAACTGATTAAGGTTAAGGGTCGTCATTCCAAAAAGATAGCCCGCGGGAGTAAGCACAAGGAAAATAACAATAAAAAGTGTAAGCGCGGCGGATAGATTTAAAAATCTGTTTGAAAAGAGCTTTTTGCTTACTAAGCTTCCCTCAAGCTTGCTGTTATAGCAATGGAAAATCTGGGAAATGCCGAGCACCGCAAACGCCATTGTCATAGCGGCGGCTCTGCTTGTCCCCGAGCCTATGCTGTAAGCCGTAAGGGTCATAGCGGCGATAAAAACGCTTTGTATAACAAGGGTTGCCACCGTGACCGCGTCAAACATTCTGCCCAAGGTGGTATAGGGCTTGCGCTTCATAACCGAGTTCTCAGCCCTCTCCATACTAAGGGAAATAGCGGGGGCGCAGTCGGTAAGCAGATTTATCCACAAAAGCTGTACCGCCGAAAGCGGGGTTCCGGAAAAAAGAATCATTCCGAAAAGAATCACAACAATCTCCGCAAAATTGCAGGAAAGCAGATAATAAACCGATTTCTTAATATTATCGAAAAGTCCGCGGCTTTCCTTAATCGCTAAAACAATAGAATTAAAGCGGTTGTTGGCAATTACTATATCCGCGTTTCCCTTTGCGACGTCAGCGCCGAATTTTCCTATAGCACAGCCTACGTCGGCGGCGGCGAGAGCCTCGCCGTCCTGCACGCTGTCCCCGGTAATTGTAACGACATTACCCGCCTGTTTGAGAGCTTTTACTATTCGTAGCTTATCAGACGGTGAAACCCTCGCGTAAACCGAGCAGTTCTCTACCGCTTCGAGCAACTCCCCGTCGCTCATTGCGGCAAGCTCCTCACCGGTAAGGGCGTTACTGCCGTCCTTTAAAATACCTATTCTCCGCGCAACCGATTTTGCGGTTATAAGATTGTCGCCCGTAATCATAACGGTTTTAATTCCCGCACTCTCGCATGTCTTAATATCCTCGATAACCGTTTCGCGCGGCGGGTCGTCAAGTCCCAACAGTCCCACAAAGGTAAGGGAACGCTCGATTTCCTCGGGGTTGGGATTAGCGGGAATATTATCAAGCGGTCGCATTGCGATACATACGATTCTCAGCGCGTCGTCGGCAAGCGCGTTGTTAAGCTTTAAAATCTCCTCTGTCTTACAGCCAATGCAGTTAGGCACAACAATTTCGGGCGCGCCCTTTACAATGGCGAAGGGCTTTTCGTTAATCATTGTAATTACCGTCATTGTCTTGCGTTCGGAATCAAAGGGAATAACCGCAAGCTTCGGGAAAAGATCCTCTACATCCTTTGCGGACATTGAATTGTAGGCAAGACAGGCTTTTTTAATAGCGTCCTCGGTTGAATCGTTCTGTAGGGTCGAGCAGGCGGTAGCAAGCTTCAATACAAGCGAGGTCTTCTCGTCAATAGGCTCGGTTTCAACGTCTGTCAGCTTGTCACCGTCAAATATCTTGGCTAACTGCATTTTATTGCGGGTCAGCACACCCGTTTTGTCCGAGCATATTACATTCGTTTTACCGAGCAGCTCCAAAGCGTCGGAATCCTTAATAATAATCTTATCCTCAACAATGCGCTTTACGCCGATCGCGATAACGATTGTAGCAATAGCGGGAAGTCCCTCGGGAATCGCGGCGACCGCAAGGGCTACCGCGTTCATAAGCATTTTAAGGGTTGTCAAGGCGAAATTTCCGCTTCTGAAGTTCTGTACCATTCCGATAATGAAAACCACAAGGCAGATTAAAAGAATAATAACGTTTACTATTTTTCCGATACCGTCAAGCTCGCCCTCAAGGGGTAACGATTTTTCGCCTGTCTGCTGTAAAATAGCGGAGGTTCTTCCTATTTCGGTATTAAGACCTGTAGCCACAACCACCGCCTTAGCATTTCCGTGGGCAACGCTGGTGCCCGAAAAAACCATATTAGAGCGGTTTTCTATAGCGGTAATATCCTCAAAAACGGCGTCGCCGTTCTTTTCAACGGGAATTTCGTCCCCTGTAAGCATGGATTCGTTACAGCGAAACTCATTTGAATCGATTATCCTCGCGTCCGCCGATATATAATCCCCCGTTTCAAGCAGAATAATGTCCCCGGGGACAAGCGTAGCGGAATTGACCGTCCTTACAATCCCCTCCCTTAACACCGTCACAGAGGGGTTAGTAATGCTTTTCATACTATCGAGCGCATTATCGCAGCTGTGCAGGTGATAGGCGCTTACAGCGGCGTTAATCAGCACGATACCGATAATAAGGAGGGGCGAAAAAAAGTCCGTCTCCCTATACATTAGCGAAACCGCAAAGGAAAGCAAAGCGATAATTATAAGCGCGATAACCGTTTTACTTTTAATCTGAGCTAAAAACCTTTTAAAATAGGAGGGCTTTTCAACGCTGGATATTACGTTTTTTCCGTACTGCCTAAGCCGCATTTCGGCAACGCCGTTAGCCAGCCCCTTTTTATCGTCAACCTCCAACTCGCGCAGAATATCATCGCTGTGGGTACTGTGCCAAATCATAGATACTCCTCCGATTCTTTATTTTGTAAGCGATAAATAATAGTTCTTCATTTGCTTTGCGTCCTCCGCCTGGGTTCCCGCGGACTCGCAAATAAAGGTCGGCTCACAGCCGTATTTATAGGTAAGCTCCAGCACAGGCTCAAAATCGGGACCGTAAACCCTGTCCTCAAAGGTCAGGTGACGTTTTTCTCCGCCCGTGGTATACTCGATTTTTGAAAAATGGGAATGGAAAATCTTAAGCCTGTCCGACCCGAGCTCGTTTTTAACAGAGGTAAAAATATTTTCAAAATCGGCAAAAGTTTTAAGAATACCTAAATCGCGGGCGTTTAAATGCCCGAAATCAATGCAGGGTATAAGTCTTTCGTCAAGCTTGCAAAGCTCCAAAACCTCTCCGAGCGTACCGAGCTGATTTACCTTTCCCATAGTTTCAGGGCATATATGAACGTGTGAAAGTCCCTCGCTGTCAAGCGCGTCAAGCGCAAGACGCATTGTGTCTAAGGCAAGCTCCAGCGCCCTCTCGCGGGAGATTTTACCGCAGGAGCCTGTATGGACGACTATCCTGTCTCCGCCCATAGCGTTAACGGCTCTTGCGGAGGCTAAAATATAGTTTACCGAATTAAGCCGTTTTTCCTCCTCGACAGAGGACATAGATATATAATAAGGCGCGTGAAGCGATAGGGTAATACCCGCGTTTTTTGCCTTTTCGCCAAGCTCTCTTGCCTTGTCCTCTCCAATATTAACCCCCCTGCCGCATTGGTATTCGTAGCAGTCAAGCCCCATTTTCACAATATATTCGGGAACTTGAAGGCTGTTTTTATAGCCCAAAGCCGCAAAGCTTTCGGAATTTCCCGCAGGACCGAATTTCGGCATAATCACCGCACCTCCGTATTTTTGATTTTATAAATTTTATATACCGCGCGTTCAATTTTGCGCTTGAATTTAAAGCTTTTCGAGCTTTCAAGCTTTATAGGGTCAAGGAGAATTGTTTTAACCCCGTAAAGATTTCCCCCAAGCGTGTCGGTGAAAATCTGGTCGCCGACAATAGCGGTCTCCCGCCTTTTTGTGCTAAGGATTTTAAGCGCCGAGGAAAACTTAAAGGGCAGGGGCTTAAGCCCCATACTGATAAAGGGCAGATTAATTTTAGCGGCAAAGGGCTCAACCCGCGCCTGCTTTGAATTTGATAAAATAACAAGCCCAATACCGTTTTTTTGCATTTCTTCAAGCCAGTTTTCAAGCCCGTCGGTTAAAACCTCGCCGTGATGGGTTGACAGGGTGCTGTCTCTTATACACATCTCCGAGCCCACGAGACCTCTCTACATCTC
>CAMCIX010000049.1 GCA_945875045.1 uncultured Clostridia bacterium
TTACGCTTAGAGATTGCCACAGGCAATCCGCACCCTCGTCAGAGGGAGGCAAGGGCGCTTGGCACGGATTCATCCCTACAAACCCCGATTTGTTTTTTTACAGCCCCTTTTTAAAGGTGTAGCAAAAAAGACGCCGCTTAAACGCGAGAAACAGAACCTTATAAAAGAAAAAGCCCCGATACGCGTCTGCGTACCGAGGCACTCGGTTGGTACGGATGTTCATAAGGGATTTAATAAACACACCGGAACGTACAATCATATTTCAAAAAGCGCACATTTTTTAATAATCCTATTTTGCGGTACAAAATACTTGTAAAAGGTTAGGGATGAAAAAACGGGAGAAATCTTGCGATATCTCCCGTTTTTCGGCATATAGACTTATATTAAGCAACTTAATAATTTTCTTTTCTGACTTCAAAGTAGGCTTGAGGATGTTTGCAAACGGGGCAAACTTCGGGGGCTTTTGTGCCGACAACAATGTGTCCGCAGTTGCGGCATTCCCAAATGGTTACGCCTGATTTTTCAAATACTGCCTTGGTTTCAACATTTTTAAGAAGTGCGCGGTATCTTTCTTCGTGGGCTTTTTCGATAGCGGCAACACCACGGAACTGTGCGGCAAGTTCGGTGAAGCCTTCTTCCTCGGCATCCTTTGCCATTCTTTCGTACATATCGGTCCACTCTGCGTTTTCGCCCTCGGCGGCGTGGAGCAGGTTCTCTGCAGTGTCGCCAAGCTCGCCTAAAGCCTTGAACCACAGCTTTGCGTGTTCCTTTTCATTCTCTGCGGTTTGAAGGAAAAGAGCGGCGATCTGTTCGTAGCCTGCCTTCTTTGCCACGCTTGCAAAGTATGTATACTTGTTTCTCGCCTGAGATTCACCGGCAAATGCCTCCCAAAGATTCTTTTCGGTCTTTGTACCGGCATAGGGATTTTTGGAGGTTTCTTCGATTTTTACAAACTTTTCCTTGGGTTGCTTGCAGACCGGGCACTGCTCGGGTGCTTGGTCGCCCTCGTGAATATAACCGCAAACTGAACATTTCCATTTGAGCATAGTATTTACCTCTTTCTTTTCTTCAAATTTTATTGTTTTTAGTAATGAGTCAACCGCATCTGCGGGAATTTCGGGATATGTTTTAATTAGTTCTAAAAACTCTTTGGTATTAGCGCTTTGAGGAAGCATAAAGCCCGCCTCACGGCATAAGTCCTCTGCTATCAGTCTTGAGGATTTTGCAACTGCCTTTAAAAGTGGGCCTGGTAATTGTGCGGCGATGTTTTCGGCTTCTGCTTTACTTTGAACAAGAGCACGCAGTGCCTCAACCACCTTGTCTTCTTTTGGTTGCTGAGGGGGAAGCTCTCTCGGCATCATAGAGATTGCACCCGATGGGCAGGCATCTGCACACGCACCGCAACCTATACATTTTTTAGCGTCAATAATGCTGTTCTCCGTGTCGGTAGCACCTGACGGACATACATAAAGGCAAAGGCAATCCTTGGTGCAAAGTCTTAGGTTTCTTACTGCATATTTTTCGCTCATTATTTTGCACCTCCATCTATCTTTTCAAATTTCCAACTCGGCACCTTGCATACAGGGCACATCTGGGGCGGTTCATCTCCCAGAAACACAAAGCCGCAAATTGTGCAGACATACACGCCTGTGTTTTGGAGCATTTTTTCTCCCTCTGCCTGATACCGAGTGAGAAGTGACTGCAACATTCGTGTTACCTTTTCTGCCCATACCTGACAGCGAAGTGCACCACGGTCAGGCTGTTCCCCGGCAACGGCGTTTCCGTAAGGGAAACCAATAGATAG
Source organism: uncultured Clostridia bacterium (assembly GCA_945875045.1). Lineage (GTDB taxonomy): Bacteria > Bacillota > Clostridia > Oscillospirales > Acutalibacteraceae > UBA737. The sequence continues at coordinate 1,805 of CAMCIX010000049.1, forward strand.
GTCTTTGTCAAGCAGTCGAAGCAATTTTTCGGTGCTTGCTTCACTTACAGGCTCTGCTTTGGAACGGAAGAAATCTGCAAGCCTTTTAAAGTTTTCGCTTTCCTTTGGCATATACTGCTTTTCACAGCCTCTTGCAAGATTAGAGCAGATAATGCTCATTTCCATTGGGGATAATTCTTTTTCGGTATGCGGCTTTTGAAGATTGATTTCAGTTTTTTGGGAAACATCTTCTTTTAACTTGAACGCATCTTTCCCTGCACCGCAAAGGGGACATTTGAAATCCTCGGGCAATTCACCGTCGGTTTTATGTACATATCCGCATACACTACAAACATATTCTTTCATTTCACGACCTCCTTTTACTTTATAATATCACATCATGGGCTTTAGTTCCGTGATGTTATCACACTTCTTAATGATTGCCGCAATACCCTTTTCCGCAGCCGTGGCTACCGCAAGCATTTACTTCATTCCCGTGTTCGTGATGATTGCAACGAACATCGGGGTCGTAGTCAAGGTTATTTGCAAGAAATGCTTCCACTGCCGCATCTGCATTGCCCGATACACCACCGTACAACTTGATTCCCAAAGACGCAAGTGCCATCTGCGCACCGCCTCCAATACCGCCGCAGATAATGATATCGACATTCAGTGCATGAAGAACATCGGCAAGTGCACCGTGTCCTTGACCGTTTGTGTCAATAATGCGGCTTTCTATTACTTTACCCTCTTCAACATCATAAACCTTAAACTGTTCGGTGTGACCGAAATGTTGGAAGATTTCACCGTTTTCGTAAGTTACAGCAATTCTCATAACATTTTCTCCTTTTTCAATATTGTATTCCTTTATTTGTTGCCGTTTGGCACAATCTCTTTTATAGCAAAATTCCGAGTTTCCGTTGCAGAGATAATACTCGCCGCCTTCTATTTTAAGGGAGCGTCCGAGAACCAAAGCGTCGGCTAATTTTCTTCTTGCAGTTTCGTAAATTTTTTGTGCCGTTGTTCTTCCTACTCCGAGCTGTGTTCCGCATTCTTCTTGGCTAAGCCCTTCTTTGTCAATCAGGCGTATTGTCTCATATTCGTCCACTGTCAAAATGATAGGTTCTGACACCTGTTTTTCCATGGTTGAAAATTCAAGATTTTCGGGAAACCGGCACACCCTGCGGCATTTTGTAGGTCTTGACAATATCATTACCTCCTTTAGAAATGCAGTGATATTATAACAAAGTTTCGGGCATATGTCAATAATGATTGGCAAAGTTATTGACATATGCCCGAAATTATAGTATACTGATTCCATCACCTTTGGAGGTGCAAATTGTGGATATTTCAACTTATTTTCCGATCTGGAACAAATTAAATATAAATGAACAGCATACTTTGTCTGCAAGTGTCAGAGAACTGCACCACAATAGAGGCGACCTTATCCATACAGGCGGTGACTGTATGGGACTTATTCTTGTCACTTCGGGACAGCTTCGTGCTTACACGGTTTCCGAAGACGGCAGAGAGATTACCCTATACCGCCTATTTGAGCGGGATATTTGTCTTTTCTCGGCGTCCTGTATGATGAACAGTATTCAGTTTGACATTGCTCTTTGTGCCGAAAAGGATACCGATGCAGTTATTATTCCCTCGGATATTTACCGCAGTATTATGGAAAAATCCGCACCTCTTGCTAATTACACCAACGAAGTTATGGCAAGTCGCTTTTCGGATGTGATGTGGCTTATTGATCAAATTATGTGGAAGAGTTTTGACCGTCGCCTTGCGGACTTTCTGCTGAACGAAGCCAACATTGAAGACTCAAATACTTTAAAGATCACTCATGAGGAAATCGGAAATCATTTAGGAAATCCTCGGGAGGTTGTGACGCGTATGCTCAAGTATTTCGTCGGCGAGGGTGCGGTCAAATTGTCCCGAGGTACAGTTGAGATTATTGATGAAGACATACTTGCAAAAATAGCGGGGAGATAGGTTATGGAGCTTGTTTTGCTTACCGCACTCGGTGTGGGCGGTGCGACTGTTTTCGGTGCACTGATCGGTTTTATTTTCAAAAAGATATCCCATAGATTCTCGGATATTGTATTATCCTTTGCTGCAGGCGTGATGCTTGCGGCGGCTGTGCTTGGCCTGATTATTCCGTCTCTTGAATACGGCGGGAAATTCGGGATTCTTATTACGGTTGCAGGTATTTTTGCCGGTGCGGTTTGCCTCAATATTATCGACAAATTGGTGCCGCATTTACATAAATTCGTGGGAGACGAAGCAGAATCTCATAACAATGCAAACTTGAGCCGTGTACTTCTGTTCGTCTTGGCGATTGCCATACATAATTTGCCCGAGGGAATAGCCGCCGGTGTAGGCTTTGGCTCGGGAGATACGACGCAGGCGCTGATTATTGCCGGCGGTATTGCTTTGCAGAACATTCCCGAAGGAATGGTGATCATTGCGCCTATGCTTGCCGCAGGTATCAGCCCTTGAAAGACCTTCATTCTTGCCATGATCACGGGACTCGTCGAGGTCGTGGGCACGCTAATCGGCTATTTTGCCGTCAGTATTTCCACGGCAGTTTTGCCCTTTGCCCTTGCTTTTGCCGGAGGAACGATGCTTTATGTCATCAGCGACGAAATGATACCCGAAACACATTCGCACGGAAGTGAGCGAGGCGCCACTTATGCTTTGCTTGTGGGCTTTTGTGTCATGCTTGTTGTAGATGTTTTGTTTGGATAGAAGAAAAGCGCCGAGATTTCCATGACGGATTTCCGGGCGCTTTTTCTTTTGTTTTTTTGCTAATTATCCATTCCGCAAGGGGTGGATTTTTTATTTAGTGCTTTATCATTATACACCGCATCATAAAAACGGAAGCCGCCTGCAAAGTTGTAGCAGTCAAAACCGTTGCCTGTAAGAATTCGCGTGGCGATATAACTGCGAAGTCCGCTTTGGCAAATAACATACACAGGCTTGCTACTGTCAAGTTCACTGATGCGTTCACGAAGCTCATCAACGGGAATATTGATAAATCCCTCCACATGACCGCGACTGTACTCAGCAGGTGTCCGTGTATCGAGGCGTGTTACATTGTCATCTTTTTGCAAACTCTCGGTGTCTTCGTAGTACCACTGCTTGACTATGCCGTTTTTGATATTTTCAATGATAAAGCCTGCCATGTTTACGGGGTCTTTGGCAGAGGAATAAGGCGGAGCGTAGGCAAGGTCGAGTTCTGACAGCTTGTAAGCCTTCAATCCGGCACGAATGGCGGTTGCAATGACATCAATCCGCTTGTCTACCCCGTCAAATCCGACGATTTGAGCACCGAGCAGACGGAAGGTGTCCTTTTCAAACAACACCTTCATAGTCATTACCTTGCCGCCGGGATAATATCCCGCATGGCTCATAGGGGAAAGAATAACCTTATCGCAGGAAATTCCGACCGATTTCGCCGTCTTTTCATTGATGCCTGTAGAAGCGGCGGTCATATCAAATATCTTGATGACAGAGCTGCCCTGACTTCCCCCATATCGGCTTTCAATACCGCAAATGTTGTCGGCGGCAATTCTGCCTTGCTTATTGGCAGGGCCGGCGAGAGAAATAAGCGCATTTTCGTCGGTTACAAAGTTTTTAACCTGCACCGCATCACCAACGGCATAAATGTCGGGAACAGAGGTTTCCATTCTGTCGTTAACCACGATACTGCCCTTGATACCAAGTTCAAGCCCTGCGTCCTTTGCAAGTGCGGTTTCGGGCGCAACACCGATTGCCATAACCACCATATCGGCATGAAGCGTGGGCGAATTCTTTAGTTTTATATCAATGCCATCTTCTGAATTGGCAAAGCCCTCAACAAATCGACCGAGCATAAGATTTACACCGTTTTTGCGCACTTCTGAGTGAATAAAAGACGCCATATCTCTGTCAAAAGGTGCCATTAGTTGGTCGGCGGCTTCCACAAGCGTAACATCTATCCCCAGTTCACTGAGATTTTCTGCCACCTCGATTCCGATAAATCCGCCGCCCACTATAACTGCTGATTTCGGATGATTTTCATCTATGTGTTTTTTTATTTTCAGAGTGTCTTCAACCGTGCGCAGGGTAAATATTTTATCCGAGTCGATTCCTTCAAATTTCGGTTTTACAGGTTTTGCACCCGGGGACAAAATGAGTTTGTCATAGCTTTCCTCAAAGACCTCGCCATTTTGGAGATTTTTGACGGTGACGGTTTTCTTTTCAGGATGAATTGCCGTAACCTCGTGATACACATTCATTCCCACTCTAAACCGTTTATAAAAGCTTTCCGGTGTTTGTAGGGTAAGGTCACCCTCGTCTTCAATGGTGCCGCCGATGTAATAGGGCAATCCGCAATTTGCATATGAAATATATCCCGAACGCTCAAAAACAACGATTTCGGCTTTTTCGTCAAGTCTGCGTATTCTTGCCGCCGCGGTAGCCCCTCCGGCAACGCCGCCTACAATTACTATTTTCATCACTTGACCACCTTTCCACGGTAGGACATAATACCGCCAATATCCTCTATATTTGTATATCCTATTCTTTTGAGAATGCTTGTTGCCTGTGCGCTTCTTGCACCGCTTCTGCAATGAACAAAAAGCGGAGTACTTTTGTCTGTGATAACCGATTCTGTTTTTTCTATGCTTTGCAGAGGGATATTTTTACTTCCCACAATATGCCCCTCGGCGTATTCCTCCGGCGTGCGTACATCCAAAAGCACCGCGCCTTCAGTGGAAAGAAAACTTCTCACACCGCTGTTGATATCTTTTGTTTGCAAAAAACTGAAAAGTCCCATATCGCACCTCACAGCATAGCAAGAATCTGTGCTTTCGGTCGGGCACCTACCGCTTGGTTTACGACTTTGCCGTCTTTCATAACCACAAGGGCGGGAATGCTGTAGATTCCAAACTTACTTGCCAGCTCACTTTCCTCGTCCACATTGATTTTTCCGACTTTAATGTCTACTCTTTCCTCTGCAATCTCATCCACGATGGGACTGACCATACGGCAGGGACCGCACCAATCGGCATAAAAATCGAGAAGCACAGTGCTTTCGGAATTTATAACTTCATTTTGAAAATTGCCTTTATTGATTTTGATGACTGACATTTTTTGTCCTCCTTGTTTTGTTTACATATAGAGTATATCACAGTTTTTCGGTTTCTTCCGTGATATTATCACTTTTCTATTTCGCCTTTCCAATCGAGAATACCGCCAAATTCAACAATGTTTGTATATCCGAGCCTGACAAGCTTTTCGGATGCTTGCTTACTGCGGTTACCGCTCCGGCAATACACGAGAATAAGCCTGTCCTTGTCAGGAAGCTCGTCGATTTCATCTGCACCGATGCTTTCATTCGGAATATTGACAGCATTAGGAATATGCCCTGCGGCGAATTCGTCGGGACGGCGCACGTCGAGAATGATGTAATCGCTTTCGCTTGCCATCATTTCCACAGCCTCGCTCATAGTGATCTGCCTATATGTTGCATCGTTCTCGCCGCCTGTCGTCTCCGCACAACCGGCAAGAAGCAATATTACAAGTAAAAGGGGAACAACTTTCAGTTTCATATCGCAACCTCGCTTATTTGTTTTTGAAGATATTATACCATAATACAAAGAATTTTCCGTGATGTTATCACAAAAAAGCAAACTGAGGCGATGTACTTGTTAATCTCGTTTTTTACATAATGTTCTTAAAAAATGAGGAAGGAATATCAGCAAGTCGTTTCATTTCTTCGCCAAAGCTTTGAATATTGGACATATGACTATTTTTGTACGAATGGCGCCACGTCGGCGGTTTACAGCGATACGATAGGATTGTTCTCCGCTTTTTTATGTTCAGAACGGCGGCATATTTTCGATAAGAAAACGTAGCCTAACCTGTATAATGGTTCAAGACAACAATACTAAAGATTCTTTCTTAGTAGGAATACTGCGTGGATGTTATCAATTTCAAAACCTGTTACAACTCTTTTAAGCATAAGATACGGTTTCCAAACGCTACTGTGAACCGGACAGTATTTAACGTACAATCATATCTCAAAAACGCACATTTTTCAATAATCCTCTTTTGCGGTACAATGTACTTGCAAAGGAGGATTTTGCATTATGAAAGTTAAAGATGTTAAGCACAAAGTAACCCTTGATGATTTTGAGCACCGCCTGCTCGTTGGTTGTGTAAACGTGGCAAGAACAATGTATCTTGAGCAAAACAAACCGACTGAGGATGTGGATGATTTGCTTGTCAAAATCATTAAAGCACCGTCAAAGAAAGTGAGTGCGAGAGTATGAAAGATGAATTTATAAAGAACATAGGTGTTTGGGGACAGCGGCACTATGCTTACTTGAAAAAACACAGCCCGACAGTAATCAATGTTATGCGGATGAAAGGAACACTTGAGCAGTATCTGCGTGATATTGATCGGGATGCACAGGAGATGTTCGAAATGCTGATGAGACAGTACGCCGAGATTGAGGGCATCACCGAACAACTTAAAGTTGACAACCAGATGGAATGGATTGGCAGAATGAACAGTATCAAGTCAAGAGTAACAAATGTGGTAAACGCAGAACTTATATATTGCTGAGAAAAAGCGGAGCTTCGGCTCTGCTTTTTTTGAAAAATATTCTAAATTGCTTGATTATTCGACAATAAAATGCTATAATTATGTTAGATCTGTCTCTTATACACATCTGACGCTGCCGACGATATGCAGTGTGT
>CAMCIX010000050.1 GCA_945875045.1 uncultured Clostridia bacterium
TCTACACACTGCATATCGTCGGCAGCGTCAGATGTGTATAAGAGACAGCTGCCCCCTTTACGTTCGATACCTTTGCGGAGGATTTAAAGGGATTGCTTGACTCCCTTAACATCAAAAAAGCTGTTATTTTAGGCTTTTCGGACGGCGGAAACATTGCCCTTTTATTTACCCTTAAATACCCCGAATATGTCGAAAAGCTTATCTTAAACAGCGCGAATTTATACCCGTCGGGTCTTAAAAGGTCCTTTTTGATTTCGGTCAGACTTCTTTATGCCGCAACCTGTATTATTTCACCTTTTAACAAAAATGCGGCAAGAAAAAAGGAGCTCTTAGCCCTTATGGCGAAACAGCCCGATATTACACTGGAGGAACTAAGCGCAATTAAATGCCCCACCCTTGTTATCGCGGGAACCCTTGACCTGATAACAAAAAAACACACCCGCCTTATCGCCGATTCGATAGACGGCGCTTTGCTCTGCTTTATAAACGGAAACCACGCCGCGGCGCAGACCAACAGCGTGGAATTTAACAAAACCGTAGAGCGGTTTCTTGAAGCAACGTAAATTAACAATGTATATTCGTTCGGTCTAACATCTAACGTCTATAATCTAATGTCTAACTTCGTATGCGCGACCATCGGTTGTCCGTTATATCAAGTAAAAATGACTGCCTCACTTGCCGTGAGACAGTCATTTATAGTTTATAGATTATTATTCAGCAAGAGCTGATTCAGCCGTTTCCTCGGTTACGTCTACAAACAAACCGTCCTCGCCCTCCGACTCGGATTTTTCCTCCTCGTCATAGGCGGCGGGATTTATCTCCTCGCAACGCATACCTGTTCCCGCGGGAACAAGCTTACCGATAATAACATTTTCCTTAAGACCGAACAGCGGGTCAACCTTGCCCTTAATAGCCGCCTCGGTGAGAACGCGTGTAGTCTCCTGGAAGGACGCGGCGGACAGGAAGGATTCTGTCGCCAAAGACGCCTTGGTAATACCGAGCAAGGTCGCGCGGTAGGTGGCTTTGGTAAGCCCCTCCTCACCCGCGTCGATTCTCTCCTGAACCTTGGCGTTCGCGTCGGCGATTTCCTTATATTCGTAGCTTACGTTCTGCAACAGGTCTGTCGAGCCTGCGTCTGTAACGCGGAGCTTTCTCATCATCTGACGGACAATGACCTCGATATGCTTATCGTTAATGTCAACACCCTGAGTACGGTAGGCGTTCTGAATTTCGGCGATGATATATTCCTCAACAGCCTCGGGTCCCTGCGCCTCCAAAATATCCTGCGGATACTTAGCGCCCGGAATCAGCATATCGCCCGCCTTGACCTCGTCGCCGTCCTTAACAAGACAGCGTATACCGTAAGGAATAGTAACCTTTTCCTCGGTCTTAAGCTCGTCGTTGGTGATAATGATAACGTTGCTCTTCTTTTCCTCGGCTATGCGGACTCTGCCGTCGATTTTAGCGATAAGGGCGCATCTCTTAGGACGTCTTGCCTCGAACAGCTCCTCAACACGGGGAAGACCCTGTGTAATATCCTCGGCGCTGGCGATACCGCCCGTGTGGAAGGTACGCATTGTAAGCTGTGTACCGGGTTCGCCGATTGACTGGGCGGCGACAATACCGACAGCCTCGCCGATTGTAACAGGCTTGCTTGTCGCAAGGTTTCTGCCGTAGCACTTCTTGCATACGCCGTGGTGGCTGTGGCAGGTAAGAACCGAGCGAATCTCGATTCGGGTAATGCCCGCGTCGACAATCTTTTTAGCACCCTCGCCCGTAATCATATCCTCGTGCGACCAGATAACCTCGCCCGTTTCGGGGTGAACAGCGTCGTGTAAGAGGTATCTGCCCTCCAGACGTTCCTCAAGGGGCTCCAGGATATGGTTGCCGTCCTTAATATCGAATACTGTAAGACCTTCCTCGGTACCGCAGTCGTCCTCGCGGACAATAACGTCCTGAGCAACGTCAACAAGACGGCGGGTAAGATAACCCGAGTCGGCGGTACGTAGCGCGGTATCGGCAAGTCCCTTACGCGCGCCGCGGGAGGAGATAAAGTACTCAAGTACGTTAAGACCCTCACGGTAGTTAGCACGGATAGGAACCTCAATTACCTTACCTGCGGTATTAGCGATAAGTCCGCGCATTCCAGCGAGCTGTCTAATCTGGCTCATAGATCCGCGTGCGCCCGAGTCCGCCATCATAAATATGGGGTTGAACTCGTCAAGGTTGCCCTTAAGGGCGTCGGCAACGTCCTCGGTAGCCTTGTTCCATATCTCAATAATATGGCGGCTGCGCTCCTCGTTGCTTATAAGACCTCTGCGATAATCGCGTGTTACGCGGTCGATTTGATTTTCAGCCTCGGCAAGAATATCCTTTTTAGCGGGCGGAATTACCGCGTCGATAACCGCGACGGTTATAGCGCCCTTAGTGGAATACTTAAAGCCGGTAGCCTTAATATTATCGAGCACAATTGAGGATTCGCTTGTGCCGTGGATTGTGATACAGCGGTCGATAATTTTACCCAACTGCTTTTTGCCGACCTTATTCTGAACAATATCGTCATTGCTCTCGATAAAGTTGGTCTCGGGATTTTTGACCGTAAAGGTCCATTCAAGATCCAGCTTATGGGCGGGATCGCTTCTGTCAACAAAGCCTAAATCCTGCGGAATCGACTCGTTGAAGATTATAAAGCCGACGGTACACCAAACAAGGCCGCTTTCGCCCTCGGCATTTGTCATACGAACCCTGATGGGGGCGTGAAGACCGACAACATCGTCGTTATATGCCATAACTGCCTCATTTTTATCCCTAAATACCTTGTTTGCGCCCTTTTCGTCCGACTTAACAAGGGTAAGATAATACGAGCCGAGAACCATATCCTGGGTAGGAACGGTAACAGGCTTACCGTCTGACGGCTTTAAGAGGTTGTTGGCGGCAAGCATTAGGAAGCGAGCCTCCGCCTGAGCCTCCGCCGACAGCGGAACGTGAACCGCCATCTGGTCGCCGTCGAAGTCGGCGTTATAAGCGGTACAAACCAGCGGGTGGAGCTTTAACGCCTTACCCTCAACCAGTACCGGCTCGAACGCCTGAATACCTAATCTGTGAAGCGTAGGCGCACGGTTAAGCAGTACAGGGTGCTCCTTAATCACGGTCTCAAGCGCGTCCCAAACCTCGTTTGAAGCACGCTCAACCATCTTCCTTGCCGACTTGATATTTGTAACAGCCTTAGTTTCAACAAGGCGTTTCATAACAAAGGGCTTGAAAAGCTCCAGTGCCATTTCCTTAGGAAGACCGCACTGGTACATTTTAAGCTCCGGTCCTACAACGATAACCGAACGTCCCGAATAGTCGACGCGCTTACCGAGCAGGTTCTGACGGAAGCGTCCCTGCTTACCCTTAAGCATATCCGAAAGGGATTTAAGCGGACGGTTGTTAGGTCCTGTAACAGGCTTGCCGCGCCTGCCGTTATCTATAAGGGCGTCCACCGCCTCTTGAAGCATACGCTTCTCGTTGCGGACGATTATATCGGGGGCTCTAAGCTCCAAAAGTCTTTTAAGACGGTTGTTACGGTTGATAACACGTCTGTAAAGGTCGTTTAAATCGCTTGTGGCGAAACGTCCGCCGTCAAGCTGAACCATAGGACGAAGATCGGGCGGAATTACGGGGATAACATCAAGAATCATCCACTCGGGACGGTTGCCCGACTGCCTGAAGGCTTCAAGTACCTCAAGGCGCTTTAAAATACGGATGCTCTTCTGACCCGTCGCGTCCTCGAGCTCCTTGCGAAGCTCGTCGCAGGTTTTGTCAAGGTCGATTTCGCAAAGAAGCTTTTTAATAGCCTCTGCGCCCATTCCCGCCTCGAAATCGTCCTCATATTTTTCGCGCATATCGCGGTACTGCTTTTCGTTTAAAAGCTGTTTTTTCTCAAGCGGGGTAGTACCGGGATCGGTTACGATATACTGCGAGAAATAAAGCACCTGTTCGAGAGCCTTAGGGGTAATATCAAGCACCAATCCCATACGGGAGGGAATGGTCTTGAAATACCAGATGTGGGAAACAGGAGCGGCAAGCTCGATTGAACCCATACGCTCTCTTCGCACCTTAGCGCGGGTAACCTCAACGCCGCAGCGCTCGCAGACCTTGCCCTTGTAGCGGATGCGCTTATACTTTCCGCAGTGACATTCCCAGTCCTTCTGCGGCCCGAAAATGCGCTCGCAGAAGAGACCGCCCTGCTCGGGCTTAAGGGTGCGGTAGTTAATGGTTTCAGGCTTTGTGACCTCACCGTGAGACCAGCTTCTTATCTGTTCGGGAGACGCAAGTCCGATTTTTATTGATTCAAATTCAATTTCTGCCATATTTGCCCTCCGTTACATTTCGTCGTCAAAATCGTCTTCATCAGACGCAAATTCGTCAATCTCGTCGTCGGCGATAGCGTCGCCGTTTTCGTCCTCAAGACCGAAGCCCGTCAAATCGTCGGCAACGGTATCGTTTTCGAAATCGGTATCCCCGTCCTCGGGAATAACAGGCGAGCCGAGACCAATATCGTCGTCCTCGTCAAAGCTCTGCTGGAGGTCGATTTCCTCCTCGTCCTTGTCAAGCACCTTAACGTCAAGACCCAAGGACTGAAGCTCCTTAATAAGAACCTTAAAGGATTCGGGTACGCCGGGCTTCGGAATGTTTTGACCCTTTACGATAGATTCGTAGGTCTTAACACGTCCTACAACATCATCCGACTTAACCGTAAGAATTTCCTGAAGTGTGTAGGCGGCGCCGTAAGCCTCAAGCGCCCAAACCTCCATTTCACCGAAACGCTGACCGCCGAACTGGGCTTTACCGCCGAGCGGCTGCTGGGTGACGAGTGAGTACGGACCTGTCGAGCGGGCGTGAATCTTATCGTCAACCAGGTGGTGGAGCTTAAGATAGTACATATATCCGACGGTTACGGGGTTATCGAAGGGTTCGCCCGTGCGGCCGTCAAACAGCTGGGTTTTAGCGTCGCTTGTAAGCGGAATACGCGAGAAATCAAGCTTAGCGGTGTCCTTAAACTCGTAGCCCTCCGCCTTTGTGGCTTCCTCAGCCAAGCGGAAGCAGTTTCTGATGTCGTCCTCGTGCGCGCCGTCGAATACAGGCGTGCAGATATTCCAGCCGAGCGCCTTCGCGGCGTAGCCTAAGTGAACCTCAAGCACCTGACCGATATTCATACGGGACGGAACGCCCAAGGGGTTAAGAACTATATCAAGCGGAGTGCCGTCGGGCAGGAAGGGCATATCCTCGCTCGGAAGTATGCGGGAAACAACACCCTTGTTTCCGTGACGTCCCGCCATCTTGTCTCCGACAGAAATCTTACGCTTCTGCGCGATATAGCAGCGGACAACAACGTTTACGCCGGGGCTTAATTCGGCGGAATTTTCCCTTGTGAACACCTTAACGTCAACAATAGTACCGTACTCGCCGTGGGGAACCCTTAAAGAGGTGTCTCTAACCTCGCGCGCCTTTTCACCGAAGATTGCACGAAGCAGTCTTTCCTCGGCGGTAAGCTCGGTTTCGCCCTTGGGCGTAACCTTACCTACAAGTATATCGCCCGCGGTAACCTCGGCGCCGATACGTATAATTCCGCGCTCGTCAAGGTCTTTAAGGGCGTCCTCGCCGACGTTCGGAATATCCCTGGTAATTTCCTCGGGTCCTAATTTAGTGTCGCGCGCCTCAAGCTCGTATTCCTCAATATGAATTGAGGTGTAAATATCGTCGCGGACAAGGCGCTCGTTAATGAGAACCGCGTCCTCGTAGTTATAACCCTCCCAGGTCATAAAGCCGATAAGGGCGTTTCTGCCGAGAGAAATCTCGCCGCCGTTGGTAGCGGGACCGTCGGCTATAACCTCGTTTTCCTCAACAACCTGACCTACCGCAACGGTGGGACGCTGGTTAATACAGGTACCGTGGTTGGAGCGCAGGAACTTAATAAGCTTGTATTCGTCAATCTCGCCGTTTTTAGCGCGAATCTTAATATAATCGGCGCTTACATAGGTAACCTCGCCCGCCCGCTTTGCGAGCACGACAACGCCCGAGTCAACCGCCGCCTTATATTCCATACCGGTAGCTACAATCGGGTTTTCGGGGCGCAGGAGCGGTACTGCCTGCTTCTGCATGTTAGAGCCCATCAGCGCACGGTTGGTATCGTCGTTCTCAAGGAAGGGAATCATAGCCGTAGCAACCGAAACCACCATCTTAGGCGAAACGTCCATATAGTCGGCTCTTGAAGCCTCAACCTCCTGGAAGCCGTCGCGGTAACGGGCATTAACCTTCTTTTTAACAAAGAATCCGTTTTCGTCGAGCGGCTCATTAGCCTGAGCTACTACGTAATCGTCCTCTTCGTCGGCGGTCATATACTCAACCTCGTCAAGTACCCTGCCGGTTGCCTTGTCAACCTTTCTAAACGGGGTCTCGATAAAGCCGTACTTGTTAATCTTCGCAAAGGTCGCGAGATAGGAGATAAGTCCGATGTTGGGTCCTTCAGGGGTCTCAATCGGACACATTCTGCCATAGTGGGTGTAGTGAACGTCACGCACCTCGAATGATGCGCGGTCGCGGGAAAGTCCTCCGGGACCTAACGCCGAAAGACGGCGCTTGTGGGTAAGCTCGGAGAGCGGGTTGGTCTGATCCATAAACTGGGAGAGCGGAGAGGAGCCGAAAAACTCCTTAATAGCCGCCACAACGGGACGTATATTGATAAGGGACTGGGGCGTAATGCTGTCGGGATCCTGAGCCTGTAGGGTCATTTTCTCGCGCACTACCCTTTCCATACGGGAAATACCTATACGGAACTGGTTCTGCAAAAGCTCGCCTACCGAGCGGATACGGCGGTTGCCCAAATGGTCAATATCGTCGGTGTTGCCGACATTGTGGGGCAGACCTAAGAAATAGCTGACCGTCGCAAAAATATCGTCAAGGGTGATATGCTTAGGAATAAGGTCATCCGCGTGCTCTAAAATAGCCTCGCGCAGCTCCTCCTTGCCGTTAGCCGTATCAAGTATTTCCTTTAAAGCGGCAAAGGAAACCTTTTCGTTAATGCCGAGCTCGTCAAGCTCCGCCAATTCCTCGGCGGTAAAGTCGGTAAAATCAGAAAGATTTACCATACCGTTTGAAAGCACCTTAACCTCGGTAACGTTGCCCTCGTTATCCATAACGTTGACATAAGCCGAAAGCACGCCCTTACGCTCGATTTCATCGGCCAATTCGCGGGTTACGGTTACGTCCGCCTCGGCTAAAATCTCGCCGGTCATAGGGTCGATTACGGGGCGCGACAGCACCGCGCCCTTAATGCGGGCGCCTATGCTTAGCTTTTTATTGTATTTATAACGTCCCACCCTTGAAATATCGTAACGGTGGGGGTCAAAGAAGAGCTGTTCAAGATAGCTCTGCGCGCCCTCAATGGTAACAGGCTCGCTCGGGCGGAGCTTCTTATAAACCTCAACAAGCGCGTCCTCAACGGTTTTGGTGTCGTCCGCCTCAAGAGTGGCGGAAAGTCTTTCGTCCTCGCCGAAAAGCTCCCTAATCTGCTCGTTAGAACCAACGCCCAAAGCGCGGATAAAGGTGGTAACGGGAAGCTTGCGGTTTTTATCGATTCTGACATAAAGCACGTCGTTAGCCGAAGTCTCGTACTCAAGCCACGCGCCGCGGTTCGGGATTATTGTGGAGGAAAAAAGCTTTTTACCGGTTTTTTCGTCGGTTTTTTCGGCATAATAAACACCGGGGGAACGGACAAGCTGAGAAACGATAGCGCGCTCCGCACCGTTGATAACGAAGGTTCCCGACTCGGTCATAAGCGGGAAATCGCCCATCGAAACCTCGCTTTCCTTAATCTCGTCCTTTTCAAGGTTGACAAGGCGCGCGGTCACCCTAAGCGGCGCCGCGTAGGTCGTATCCCTCGCCTTACATTCGGTTACATCGTATTTCGGCGTATCGTCAAGATGGTAATCGACGAAGCTTAACTGAAGATTGCCGCTGTAATCGGTAATAGCGGACATATCCCTGAAAACTTCCTTTAGACCCTCCTCGACAAACCACCTGTACGAATCCTTTTGAATTTCGATAAGATTCGGCATATCGATGACTTCGTTGATTTTCGAGAAGGTCATTCGAGTGTTTTTACCCAGCTTGACAGGTTTAACCATTGAAGTAGGCTCCATAGGTATACAATCACTCCTCCATATATTTTACGGCAAAGCGCCGCAAGAGCGTCAGCGATAACGGAAACGCGCACCCGTAATTAAAGGGAAAATTATATAATAAAATATAATAGGCGCACATTACCCCATCATCATTAGTAATTCATAATTATATATCAAAAATAATAATAAGTCAAGCATTTATTTAAAATTTTTAAAGCAAACAAGCCGTCCGACCCTTTTTGGGGTTCGGACGGCCGAAATTTAACGATTTTTTATATATTTTTCG
>CAMCIX010000051.1 GCA_945875045.1 uncultured Clostridia bacterium
ATAAAAGGGGCCGAAAAAAACAAATTGGGTTTGCAAAAGTAAAAATTAAATTTTCAAACGTAGGGCGGGGGCTTGTCTCCCGCCGTTTGTCTAATATCTAACATCTAAATTGCGGAACGGATAAATCCCTTCCCTACATTATAAAATTTCACGTCATAACGTATGGCAGGCATTTATGCCTGCCGCAGTCTACCGTCTAATGTCTAATACGGCAGTAGCAAGCCCCTGCCCTACGAAATATCTTTTAGTCCGATAAAAGCAAACAAGCTATGCATAAGCCTTATTTCGTGCTTTGCATAGCTTGTTTTTTTACAGCCCCTTTAAAGCTGATTAATACAGCTTTACCTCGCTCCAGAGGGTTTCGTAATAGGTGCGGATGTCGCTGTCTATATCGTGATAATACTGTGCCTTGGGAAGCGTGCTTTCGTCGGGATAGAGAATTTCGTTCTGATAATAGCAGTAGTCCTCGTTGTTAATAACCGCGGTGTTGGGGGAGGCGTAGCCGATATACTCGGCGTTGGCGGTCGAAATATCGGGCTCTAAGAGGAAGTTAATATACATAAGCGCCGCGTCGTAATTCTTTGCGTTTTTCGGTACGCAGATAGAATCAACGAAAATGTTTGTGCCCTCCTCGGGGTAGAAGAAGCGCAGATCCTCGTTGGATTCGAGCATTGTAAGGTAATCGCCGGCATAGTAGGGGGCGACAGAAGCCTCGCCCGTCTCCATTTTAGCGTAAATCTCGTCCATTACATAGGACTGAAGATTTGCCTTGCCCTGCTTTAAAAGCTCGGCGGCGGCGTCCCAGTCCGCCTTGTTAAGGGTGTTTAAATCCTGACCTAAAATCATCTGGGCGGTCATAAAGGCGTCGCGCGGATTATTGAAGTTAAGCGCCATATCCTTGTACTTTTCGTCCCATAACACCTTCCAGGAATGTTCAATATCGCTTCCCGTAAGCTTTTCGTTATAAATAATACCGACCAAGCCGACGTTGTAGGGAACGCTGTACTCGTTATTTTCGTCGAAGAAAAGATTTTTGTACTTGTCCTCAATCAAATCGTAGTTGGAAAGCTTAGAGGTGTCGATTTTTTCGAGCATATCCTCGCTTTTAAGGCGTTCTATCATATAATCCGATGGGATTATAATATCGTAGCTTATACCGCCGCCCTTAATCTGGGAGTACATAGTCTCGTTGCTTTCAAAGGTGAGGTATTTCACCTTAATTCCCGTAAGCTTTTCAAATTCCTTGTTTACGTCAATCGAGCCGTCCGCGCCGTCCGAAATATATTCGCCCCAGTTGTATACCGTAAGGGTAGTGCCTTTAAGGCTTTTATCATAGGTTCCGCGTAGGTTAAGCTCCTTGTATTCATAGCCGCACCCCGCAAGCAAAGCGGAAAGTGTGAGGGTTAATGTGAGTAAGAGTGCGAGATGTTTTTTCATTTATCAAAATCCTTTCTTTTTATACGCGCACTGTTTCGGTACGCTTTTTTTCGCTTTTTGTCTGCAATACGTTATAAAGCACCATCAGCACAAAAACCGATATAAATATAAGGGTTGAAAGGGCGTATGTGTCGGGTGTGACCGACTTCTTTGTCATATTGTAGATTACTATCGGCAGGGTCTGGTAATGACCGCAGGTAAAGTAGCTTATAACAAAATCGTCAAGCGACAGGGTAAACGCCATTATAAAGCCTGTGACGATACCCGTTGAAATTGAGGGAAGTATCACCTTGAAAAAGGCTTTAAGCGGGGTACAGCCGAGGTCGAGAGCCGCCTCCGCCAAATGGGAGTCGGTCTGCCTTAGCTTCGGTATTACCGATAAAATAACATAGGGCAGGTTAAAGGTGATATGGGCGATAAGCACCGTACCAAGCCCCAACGATTCGCTAAGCCCTATAAGCTTGCCGAAAAATATAAACAAGAGCATTAAGGAAATACCCGTTACAATATCGGCGTTCATCATAGGAATCTGGGTGACCGACATTACGATTTTTTGGGACATTTTTCGGCGAATCGCGGTTATTCCCACAGCGGCGGCAGTGCCTAAAACGGTTGAAATTACCGCCGAGGAAACAGCGATTATAAGGGTGTGCTCAAGGGCGGTGAGCATTGTCGTGTCGTTAGCC
Source organism: uncultured Clostridia bacterium (assembly GCA_945875045.1). Taxonomy (GTDB): domain Bacteria; phylum Bacillota; class Clostridia; order Oscillospirales; family Acutalibacteraceae; genus UBA737. The sequence goes on from CAMCIX010000051.1 coordinate 2,124, forward strand.
AGTCCCTCGTACCAGCGGGTAGAAAAGCCGCTAAATACCCAAACGCTCGAGGACGAGTTAAAGGAAAAGACTATCATTACCGCGACAGGGGCGTAAAGGAACAGAATAATAAGCGCGATATAAAGTCGGGAGAGTATTTTCACATTAACACACCTCCGTCCTCGCTGTCGGTAAATCTATTCATTATAAATAGACAGATTAAAATCATAACCATAAGCACCAGCGAAATCGCCGACGCGATATTATAATAGGAGGGTCCTAAGTTAAAGAAGTATTCGATTGTATCGCCGATAAGCATCGTCTTGTTTCCGCCGAGCTTTTGGGAAATATAAAAGGTGCTGACCGACGGCACGAAAACCATAGTAATCCCCGAAATAACTCCCGGGCGGGAGAGGGGAAAGATAACCTTTTTAAACTTCGTTACCGAGTTTGAGCCTAAGTCCTCAGCCGCCTCGAGCAGGGATTTATCAAGCTTTGACATAACCGAGTAGATAGGCAGTATCATATACGGTATAAAATCGTACACCATACCGAGGATTACCGCACCCGGCGTATTAATAAGCTTTAGCGGCTTTAAGCCTATATTTGTTAAAAAGGTGTTGATAAGTCCCGTGTTGGCAAGTATCGTTATCCATGAATATGTGCGGATTAAAAAGTTCATCCACATAGGTATCATTACTATCATAAATAACATTCGCTGGGACGAAATGTTAAGCTTTGTCATAAAATACGCCATAGGATACGCCAATATAAGGGTAATAACGGTTGCGGCGGCGGCGTAAATTATAGAGATTGCAAAGGCTTTTTTGTACTGCCCCAGCCCTGAAAGATTGGCGAGCGTGAAGGTGCCCGAAGAATCTGTAAGGGCAAAGTACACCATTATTATAAGCGGAACCACGATAAATATTGCCGACCAGACGATATAGGGCGAGGCGACCAGCTTATTACCAAAGGTTTTTTTGTTCACGGCTACTCCTCCTCTTCTACGTCGGAGAGGTGGTCGATTTCCTCACTGTAGGAGGAATAGTCGCCGTAAAGTCCCGAATATTCGGATTTCTTCATTATATGAATGGCGTCGGGCTCAATGTAAAGACCCACGTTGTCGCCCGTAAAATGCTCGTCGGTGGTTTGAATCATCCATTTAAATCCGCCGATGTCAACAATAATCTCATAATGCACACCCAAAAAGGCTACAGAGGTAACCTGACCCTTAAGCATACCCTTTTCGGGGGCGACAATGTCTACGTCCTCTGGGCGAACCACAACGTCAACCTGCTCGTTTTCGGCAAAGCCCTTGTCAAGGCAGTCGAATTTCTGTCCCGAAAATTCAACATAATAATCACGCAGCATCCTGCCGTCAACGATATTGGATTCCCCGATAAAGTCGGCTACAAAGGCGTTTTGCGGCTCATTATATATATCCTTGGGAGTACCTACCTGCTGGATTTTGCCGCCGTCCATTACCACCACGCGGTCGGACATTGTAAGGGCTTCCTCCTGGTCGTGGGTTACGAATATAAAGGTAATACCCAGCTGCTGTTGAATCTTTTTAAGCTCCTTTTGCATATCCTTGCGTAGCTTTAAATCAAGCGCGGCAAGCGGCTCGTCAAGAAGTAAGACCTTCGGGTGATTGGCGATAGCACGGGCTATTGCCACCCGCTGCTGCTGACCGCCCGAAAGGGTATCGATATGCCGCTTTTCAAGCCCCGTTAAATTAACGAGCCTTAGCATCTCCGCAACCTTTTCCTTTATCTCCTTTTCGGGGCGTTTTTTCACCCGCAGACCGAAGGCGATATTTTCATAGACATTAAGGTGCGGAAAGAGCGCATAACGCTGAAAAATGGTGTTCACCTGACGTTTGTAGGCGGGAACACCATTAATTTTTTCGCCCTCAAACAAAACGTCGCCCGAATCAGGCTCCAAAAAGCCCGCTATCAGTCGCAATGTGGTGGTTTTTCCGCAGCCCGACGGACCTAAAAGTGTAATGAACTCCTTATCCTTTATCGTAAGGTTAAGACCGTCCAAAACCTGCTCCCCGTCAAAGGCGACCGAAATGTTTTTAAGCTCTACAATATTTTCCTTTTCCATAAAAGCATCCCCCTTTGTTCAACACTAAAGTGCCGACACAAGAATAATAATCCGATTTTTACGGCAAAGTGCGTGCCGCAAAATCTACCCTGTGCGATACCCGCAGCTTCTTCGTAATATGCCCTGAACAAAGGGTTTTTCATAGTTTTCTGAGGCTTTAAAAAAGTCACGAAACTACGGCATAAAATCTGAAACCGCTCTCTACACAGATGCCTTTCATTAAACTTATTAAATTTTAAAGTTCAACTAATTAAAGACTATACAATGAAAAGCGCAAAATGTCAAGTTAAATTTGCGTTTTTTCTACAGTTTTCTAATAAATTTTAAGCTCCATTTTGAAAAACTCTCAAATGCTCGTTTTTTCTCGTTTTTCCTCACAAATGCTCACTTTTTGCAAAATGATGAAATTTATGCCCGCAAAGCAAGAAATTGTTGATGTATTAAATAAGATGTGTTATAATGTAAAAATAAAATGTGATATTATGCTTTGGAGGCAGGGCTTTGAGAATTTTGGGTATAGACCCCGGCTACGCCACGGTAGGCTACGGCGTTGTGGATTACGATAAAAACCGTTTTAAGACCGTCGCTTTCGGGGCGATAACCACCAAGGCGGGACTGCCCTTTCCGAAAAGGCTTCGGGACATATATAACGATATGACGACCGTTATCGAAAAATACAAGCCCGATGAAATGTCGGTCGAAAAGCTTTATTTTAATACCAACACTACAACAGCGATTGACGTCGCACAGGCAAGAGGTGTAATAGTTTTAGCCGCCGAAAACAGCTCGGTTCCCGTATTCGAATACACCCCGCTTCAGGTAAAGCAGGCGATAACCGGCTACGGCAGGGCGGAAAAGCGGCAGGTTATGGAAATGGTAAAAAGCTTTTTGAATCTCGAAAAGATTCCTAAGCCCGACGATACCGCCGACGCGCTGGCGCTTGCCGTCTGCCACGGGCATTATTCGGGTACGGCTTATTCAAGACTTTGGAGTGAAAACAAATGATTGCTTCTTTAAGAGGAAGGTTAATTTATACCGACAATACCTCCGCCGTGGTTGAGTGCGGCGGGGTAGGGCTTCGCTGTACCGTTACCAAAAACACCCTTTATAAGCTCCCGCAAAAGGGGGAGGAGGTTTTTTTGTATACACATCTCGCCGTCAGAGAAGACGCGCTTGATTTGTACGGCTTTTCGGACGAGGACGAGCTTAACGCCTTTAAGCTTATAACCTCGGTGAACGGCGTGGGGGCAAAAATCGGTATAGCGATGCTTTCGGAGTTTACCGCCTCACAGCTTACGGTTTATATCGCAAGCGGCGACGCTAAGGCGCTTACCGCCGCGGCGGGAGTCGGCATTAAGCTTGCGCAGAGGATTGTGCTTGAGCTAAAGGATAAAGTAGGCTCTCTCGAAACCGATAACGGAATTGATTTGAGGGCGGTCGGCAACGCGACGGTAAACGGCAATTCGGCAGAGGCGGTGGCGGCGCTTGTCTCCTTAGGCTACACAAAGTCGGAGGCTTCCTTGGCGGTAGGCAAGCTCGACCAAACCCTCTCCGCCGAGGAGCTAATAAAGCAGGCGCTTAAAACCCTTGCAAGGAGGATATAATTCTTGATTGAGCAGGAAATGGATTTTGAAAACCGCATAGTCTCGCCCGAGTACAGCTATACCGAGGACGAGGCGGAATTAAGTCTTCGCCCTAAATCGCTTAACGAATATATCGGGCAGGATAAGGTTAAGGAAAATTTAAGTATATATATTAAGGCGGCGTTAGGTCGTCACGAATCGTTAGACCACGTTTTGCTTTACGGTCCTCCGGGGCTCGGTAAAACCACCCTTTCGGGCATAATCGCAAAGGAAATGGGGGTAAACCTCCGAGTAACCTCGGGTCCCGCAATTGAAAAGCAGGGGGATTTGGTGGCGATACTTACCTCCCTTAACGAGGGGGACGTGCTTTTTATCGACGAGATACACCGCCTTTCCCGCAATGTTGAGGAAATTTTGTACCCCGCTATGGAGGATTTTTCGCTCGATATAATCTTGGGAAAAGGTCCGTCCGCGCGGTCTATAAGGCTTGACGTACCCCACTTTACCCTTGTGGGCGCTACCACACGTTCGGGTCAGCTTACAGCCCCCTTGCGCGACCGCTTCGGTGTGCTTCTGCGGCTGGAGCTTTACTCGCCCGAGGATTTGGCGAAGATTATTACCCGCTCGGCGGGGATTTTGGGAATCGGGATTGAAAGGGACGGCGCGTTGGAGATAGCCTCCCGCTCCCGCGGAACGCCGAGAATCGCAAACCGCCTTTTAAAGCGGGTGCGGGATATTGCCGAGGTCGAGTATGACGGCGAGATTACAGAAAAGGTAGCCCGCGCCGCTTTGGCGAGGTTTGAAATTGACGAATTAGGGCTTGACGACTTTGACCGCAAAATGCTTACTACCATTATAAACAATTATCAGGGCGGTCCTGTCGGGCTTGATACCCTTGCGGCGGCGGTCGGAGAAGAATCGGTCACTATTGAGGATGTTTATGAGCCGTATCTAATGCAGATAGGCTTTTTGACAAGGACGGCGCGCGGCAGGTGTGTAACAAAGCTTGCCTACGACCATTTAGGTATTCCGCTAAACGGGCAAAATTCAGCTCAACAATCAATATTTTAAGGAGAGTTAACAATGGGAAGATTATTCGGAACAGACGGTGCAAGAGGTATTGCAAACAAGGAGCTTACCTGTGAGCTTGCGACAAATATAGGCAGAGCGGCTGCGTATGTGCTTACAGAGAAAACCACCGAAAAGCCAAAGGTGCTTATCGGTAAGGACACCCGCGTTTCCTCAAATATGCTTGAAATGGCACTTGCGGCGGGACTTTGCTCGGTCGGCGCGGACGTGGTGCTGGTGGGCTTTGTGCCGACCCCCGCAATCGCCTTTTTGGTAAAGGACAGGGAGGCAGACGCGGGCATTATGATCTCCGCCTCCCACAACCCCTGTGAATATAACGGTATAAAGATATTCGATTCCAACGGCTTTAAGCTGCCCGACGCCTTGGAGGAGGAAATCGAGGCGCTGGTGCTTGACGATATGAGCCCTATTGAGTTCCCTGTGGGGGGCGACGTGGGAAGCGTCTTTATGCGCTATGACTATGTAGATTTGTATATTGACCACCTTGCAGAATCGGTAAACGACGACCATTCGGGGCTTAAAATCGCTATAGACTGCGCAAACGGATGTGCCTCCTACACCGCCGAAAAGCTCTTTACAAGGCTCGGAGCGGACGTACATATGATGCACGACAGCCCGAACGGAGTAAACATTAACGCCCGCTGCGGCTCTACCCATATGGACGACCTTATTGACTATGTAAACGGTCATGAGGTTGATTTGGGACTTGCGTTTGACGGCGACTCCGACCGCTGTTTGGCTGTGGACGAGAACGGCAAGCTTATTGACGGCGACCGTATGATAGCCGTTTTCGCACTTGATATGAAGAATCGCGGCGTTTTAAAGGACGAAACCGCCGTTGTCACGGTTATGACCAACTTAGGCTTTAAGCATTTTGCCGAGCACAACGGAATTGCCGTGCGTGAAACCAAGGTCGGCGACCGTTACGTCCTTGAGGAAATGGTGAAAAACGATTATCAAATAGGCGGCGAGCAGTCGGGGCATATTATATTTAAGAGCTTTGCAACAACCGGCGACGGTCAGCTTTCGGGCGCTATGCTTGCGGCTATTCTTAAAAGAAGCGGAAAGTCCGCGTCGGAGGTTGCTTCGGTTATGACCGTTCTGCCCCAGACCCTTGTTAATATCAAGGCTCCCGCCGAGCTTAAGGCTAAGCTTGATACCGATTCCGATATTATAAACGCTATCGAAAAGGTTAAAAATAATTTAGGAGACCGCGGCAGAATTTTGGTAAGAGCCTCGGGAACAGAGCCGCTTATCCGCGTAATGCTTGAGGGAGAAAACATTGCCGAGATTAAACGCCTTGCAAAGGAAGTCGCGGCGGTTATCGAGGGGAAGGCTTAAATGAGAACCGTCACGGGCTTTGACGATTACGAGCTTATAGACGCCGATTCGGGCGAAAGGCTTGAACGCTGGAAAAATATTGTGCTTATCCGCCCCGACCCGCAGATAATATGGTCGGGGGAGAGGAAGGACAGCCGCTGGAAAACCGCCAACGCGGTCTATCACCGTTCCCAGAGCGGCGGCGGGCGCTGG
>CAMCIX010000052.1 GCA_945875045.1 uncultured Clostridia bacterium
GATCTACACACTTCATATCGTCGGCAGCGTCAGATGTGTATAAGAGACAGGTCATGGACAATAACGGGGAGACGTAGCCTGTTCGCAAGCAGTAACTGCTCCTCAAAAAGGGCTTTTTGCTCCTCCTTATTATCGGAGACCCAGTAGTAATCAAGCCCGATTTCGCCTATCGCAACGCATTTTTTATGCTTCGCAAGCCCCTCAATTTCTAAAACCGTACCGCCGCCGATATTTTCGGGATGAACGCCTACTGCGGCGTAAATGTAAGGATATTTTTCGGCAAAGGCGAGGGCTTTTTTTGAAGACTCGGTATCGCACCCGCAGTTGATTATTCCGCAAACGCCGTGTTGTGGCAGGTTTTCTAAAAGACTGTCCCTGATTTCCTCAAATTTTTTGTCGTCGTAATGGGCGTGGCTGTCGAAAATAAGCGGTTCTTTAAGCGGATATTCCTCTAAATAATCTATCATCTTATTTTACTGCCCGCAGGTACGTTGTCGATAAACAGCACCTTAACGTCGTCATCTGCACAGTCGGCGGCTAAAATCATACCGTTTGATTCCACTCCGCAAAGCTTTGCGGGCTTTAGGTTTGCAACAACAATTACCGTGTGACCGATTAGGTCTTCGGGTTTATACCATTTAGCAATGCCCGAGGCTACGGTTCTGGGCGTTCCGCTCCCGTCGTCAAGGGTTAATTTTAAAAGCTTTTTGGCCTTCGGTATCGGCTCGCAGGCGGTGATTTTAGCCGCCTTAAGCTCAACCTTTGCAAAATCCTCTATACCGATTTGTGCAATACCCTCAATTTTTTCAGGCTCTGCTTTTGCCTCCTGCTCGGCGGCAATTTCGGCAAGCACCTTTTCCATATCCAAACGGGGGAAGAGGTTAGCACTTTCCTCGGGTGTGTAGCTGTCTGCCGCACGCAACTCTAAAGAGGTAGTATTACCCACAATGTTTTGAGCGGTTTCCGGCATAATGGGACGAAGTAACACACCGATAATTTTGATAAGGTCTAAAAGATTGTAAAGCACATCGTTAAGACGGTCTTTTTGTGCTTCGTCCTTTGCAAGCGCCCAAGGCATTGTCTCGTCAATATACTTGTTGCTACGCTTAGCTAAGTCCAAAACAGCGGCGCAGGCGTCGGCATTACGGTAATCATCCATACACTTGTGATATTTTTGGGTACAGGCTTCAGCATAGGCGAAAAGCTCTTTATCTAAAGCCTCCGTAATTTCGTGTTTTAAGGCAGTACCGCCGAAATACTTTTTGGTCATAGCCACGGTGCGGCTTACAAGGTTGCCTATAGTATTTGCAAGGTCGGCGTTAAAGACGTTAATAAAGCTTTCATAAGTAAAGGTTCCGTCATTACCGAAGGGCATTTGAGAAAGAAGATAGTAACGAACCGCGTCGGCACCGAAGCGTTTTGCTAACTCGTCGGCATAAACCACATTGCCCTTGGATTTTGACATTTTATCCTCACCCACAAGCACCCAAGGATGCCCCAAAACCTGCTTAGGCAGGGGAAGACCCAAAGCCATTAAAATGATAGGCCAATAAATGGTGTGGAAACGGACAATATCCTTGCCTATAACGTGCAGGTCGGCGGGCCAAAGCTCGCTGAACTTATCGGTACTGCCGTCGGGATTATAGCCGATACCCGTAATATAGTTGGAAAGGGCGTCAATCCAAACATAAATAACGTGCTTATCGTCAAACTCAACCGGAACGCCCCATTTAAAGGAGGAACGGGAAACACAAAGGTCTTGAAGTCCCGGCTTTAAGAAATTATTTATCATTTCGTTTTTGCGGGATTCGGGCTTAATAAAATCGGGGTTTTCCTCAAAATACTTTAATAATCTGTCCTGATATTTGCTGAGCCTTAAGAAGTAAGCCTCCTCCTTGGAGTCAATAACCTCTCTGCCGCAGTCGGGACATTTACCGTCTACCAACTGGGATTCGGTATAAAATGACTCGCAGGGAACACAGTATTTACCCTCATAGGTGCTTTTGTAAATATCCCCCTGTTCGTAAAGCTTGGTGAAAATTCTCTGCACCGCCTTTTCGTGGTCGGCGTCGGTAGTACGGATGAATTTATCGTAGGAAGTATTAAGGCTGTCCCAAACGGCTTTAATGTTTGCGGCGGCATTATCCACATACTCTTTAGGAGTAATACCCTGCGCCTTGGCTTTTTCCTCTATTTTTTGACCGTGCTCGTCGGAGCCTGTCATCAGGTAGACCTCATAACCCATTTGTTTTTTATAGCGGGCTATCATATCGGCGAGAACTATATCGTAGGCGTTGCCGATATGCGGCTTGCTTGAAGCGTAGGCAATAGCGGTGGTAATGTAAAACTTTTTATTTTCTGACATATTTGTTCCTCCTTATGGCTTTTGAGTTAAATATAAAATGTAGGAAACGGCGGTGGAAATCAGGCTGTAAAGCAGTACCGAGGCTCCGCTCATAAGCGAGCCCGAGCCGTCAAAGGACATATAGGCGAACAGCACCGCGCCCAAAACCGATAAAATCACATAAAGAACGGTAAGCGTTAGGTTTGATTTTTTGATTTTTCCCGCGTTGCCGATAATCGCCGCAAGCCCCATCGGGTTTCCTTTATATGCGGCGGGGGCAAAACAGCTTTCGTTAGGGGTGACCGCGTTTTTATACATATGACAGCCGGCGGCGCTCATAACCTTTACCGAATCCTCGTAAAGTCCGAAATAATCGCATATCATTTCCTCGGTCATATTAGGATCCGAGCTGTTTATAAGCATTGTAACCCCGAGAGCCGAAACACGCCGCAGCTCCCGCGCAATGTCGGGTCGTACCGTATAGCGCACGGTAATGAGGGCGCACGCCTTATTCTCGGTCGCAACATAGACGGGGAAGAGCCCTTTACGTAGTATTTTGCGGTCAACCTCCACGCTCGGAACCTCTATTCCGTGCGCCTCCATTAATGTGCGGTTGCCGATAAAGAGGAGCTTGTTGTCAACCCAGCCCGAAATACCCATCTTGTCCTCGTATTTTACCGTGTCCGAATCGGGTAAAACCACATTTCCGCCCGTTCCCGCTATTTTTTTGAAGATGGGGGAAAGTGGGCTTGAAAGCGCATCGGTAAGGGAGGCGGCGCGGATTATCGTGTCGTCAATGCTGTTGTCGGACAAAAGCTTCATCTGATGCAGATGGACTGTACCCGAGGGGAAAAGCTCGTCGGCGTTCAAGACCGCGGCGTTTGCGTTCTCGATTTTTTCCGCACCCGTTTTTCCCGCAATCATAGCGCCCATTTTACCAAGCCGCTTAGCCGAGGAATAAAGCGGCAGACTGTCGAGCATAAATATTACGGGCAGGGCGGCAAAGCATTGAATAGCCGCCGCGCTGTAAAGGCCGTATACAATTCCGTCAAAGTAGGAAGTGCAGGCAAAGCCGACAATAATTGAAAGCAGAATTGAAATTACCGTGATAAAGGGCAGCTTTCCCGCTAAGAATATACGGAAGGTTGAGTGCTTCATATAGCCGTCTATGTGCTTTGTCCTCTGCGGGGCGGCGGCAAGCACGTCGCCGTCAATAGCGTTTTTCGCCATTGCAAAGGTGACCGCCTGATCGCTTATAAGCTTGACCGCGCGCTTAGGCGAGGGGGAGGCAATCTGCCTAAAGCCTTCAAGCATATAGGCGGCGGTAAAAAATGAGCAGAGCGCGCGAACGGCAAGGATAGCCGCGCCGAGGATTATTAAATCCAGGGCAATTTCGTTCTTGAAAACAGCGGTTACGCCGTATGCAAGCACCGAAAGCGAGGCTGTCACCGCGCAAATATCGGGTCTCGAACGGCGGGAAAGTATTTTCGGCAGGCTCCCGAACATATCCGCGTTGATAAGGGTTATTATGCCCAAAACCGCCGTGCATATTATATTTGCCGTTTTGGTGTATGCGAGCAGTATTCCCGACATAAAGGGAAGCCTTGCGGCGGCGAGCAATAAAAGCAGGATAACCGACAGTACCGCTTTTAAAAAGGCGGAACGCTTTTTGAGCGAAAGCTCCCTTAAAAAACGCTTGGCGTCCTTTTCGTCGGAAAATTCCTTTTCGGGTATGTATTCCTCAAACTCGGTTTGCTCAAGCTGTACCTCGCTTTCCGTTTCGTCCGAAGCCGTATCGGGAAGGCTTGTAAGCTCGCCCGTTAAATCTATCGACCTTGTTTGCGAGCTTACGCTTATCCTTGAAATATTGTTTTCGTCCGACACAGGGGTGAATTTTATGGTTGCCGTGCTGTGGGGGTCGGGCTCTTTTGCTTTGGCGGAGGGTACAGAGCTGTCGATATCCGAAATAATGCTTGATACGTTTGTCTGCACCTGACTGATTCTTGCAGAGGAGGAAATAAGATCCTCAAAAACATCGCGCTCGGGCGCTGTCTTCGCGGCAGGCTTAAATTCGCGCTCAGGCTTTTTCGTTTCGCTGTGTCTCCCGAGGTCGTCAAAGGCTATGTCGTATTTCTGTGAAAGCCGGTCAAGCGCTTTTTGGCTCTCGTTGTTTAAAATTTCCGCCACGCTTTCAAGCTTATATGTGGGGGCAGACTTCATTGCGGAGTCGCTACCCTCGCCGTCCAAAATAAAGGGGCGGCATTTTTCAAGCAAGGTTTGTTCGTTCGTGTTTTTTTCAGGCTCGGTCGTTTTTGTATCAGCAGTCGCCTCGGGCTTTTTCTCGGCTTTTGCCCTGTTATAAATTTCCGTAAAGGCGTTAAGGTCGAAATCGTCGGTTTCGGTTTCGTTCGATACGTCCGAGCTTTGCGGCGGCTCGGGCTCAAGCATAGGAGTTTCCTTTTTGGGCTCGTTTTCGGGATTTAACATTCGCTTTTTAAGGGAATCAAGCGCGCTTGCGGACGGGGTGACATCTTGCTCGGTGTTTGTCGAAAAGCCTGAAACCTCCTCGGGTGTAAGGGCGTTTGAATTGTAATTGTGCGCGGCGTATTCGGCAAATAAATCCTCATCGTCGTCGCTTAAAAGCGAAAACAGCTCTTCATTTTCTTTTTTTGAAAAAAAGCTCATAATTTCCTCCTCTTTCGCACAACCTCATACATCAGTACGCCCGCCGCCACCGAGGCGTTAAGGGAATTGATTTTTCCGAACATAGGCAGGCTTATTACAGCGTCGCACTTTTTGGCGGTAAGTGTACCTATTCCGCTGCCCTCGTTGCCTATTACAAGGGCTAAGGGAATGTCAAAATCGGATTTTGTGTAGTCCCCGCCGTCCATATCCGCGCCGAAGACCCACACCCCGCGCTCTTTTAGCGAATCAATAGTATTTGCAATATTTGTAACCCTCGCAACAGGCATATATTCAAGCGCGCCGCACGCCGCCTTTGCTACGGTCGCGTTAAGCGAGGCGCTCCTGCGCTTTGGTATTATTATTCCGTGCGCGCCGCAGATTTCGGCGGTTCTTATGATTGCACCCAAGTTGTGCGGGTCCTCGATTTCGTCGCATATTATAATAAACGGTTTTTCGTCCCTTTCCTCGGCGAGGGCGAAAATATCCTCAACCGTTGCGTATTCCTGCGAGGCGAACATAACCGCCACGCCCTGATGGTTAGCGCCGCCGCAGTAGTAATCAAGCTTTTGGGGGCTTACCTCCTTAATAAGCACGCCCTTTGCGCGGCATTTTGCGATTATAGCGGCGACCGAGCCGCCTGAAACACCGTGGGCTATAAGAAGTCGGTCGATTTCGCGCCCCGAGCGCACCGCCTCGAGTACGGGATTTCTACCACATATTATATTTCCCGTGCGTTCTCTTTCATTATTCTCCATATTTTCAAATTCCTTTTTAAACAGTATACTCCGAATATAGATTATACCACAAAGCATTTAAAATTAAAATAGGCAATTTTATTAATAAACCGAAAATATGCAGAAATAATATATGTAAAAGTAAAGTATTGTATTTTCGGAGGTAGCTATGACGGATAATAAAATTATTAAGGTTGAGGGCTTTGAAATGATGGATTCAAGGAGCAATCCCACCGTGGGAGCGCGGGTTACCCTTAGTGACGGAAGCGTGGGCTTTGCGCTTTCCCCCTCGGGAGCGTCCACGGGTATTTACGAGGCGCACGAAATGCGGGACGGCGACAAAGACCGTTACGGCGGCAAGGGAGTTTTAAAGGCGGTAAGTGCGGTTGAAAATGAGATAGCACCCGCACTTGTAGCCCTCGGAACGGTGAATCAGCGCGCCGCGGACGAATGTATGATAGCCCTTGACGGCACCGAGAACAAGAAAAGGCTCGGCGCAAACGCGATTTTGGCGGTTTCATTAGCCCTTGCAAAGGCGGCGGCAAAGTCTTACGGTATGCCGCTCTACCGATATTTAGGCGGTATAAACGGCAACGAACTGCCTCGACCTATGATGAATATTTTAAACGGCGGCGCCCATGCGGCGAATAACATTGATATTCAGGAATTTATGATTGTGCCCTATAAGGCGGAAAGCTTTGCGGAGGGACTTCGCCGGTGCAGCGAGATATACCACGCGCTGGGAGCTATTTTAAAGGAGCAGGGAAAGGGGAGCGGAGTCGGCGACGAGGGAGGCTTTGCGCCCGACCTTAAAACCGACGAGGAGGCTATTGAGCTTATTGTAAAGGCGATAGAAAGGGCAGGATATAATACTGATGAAATTAAAATCGCGCTTGACGTTGCCTCAAGCGAGTGGTATTCCGACGGCTGCTATTTACTGCCTAAGCGAAATCAAAGATTGTCCGCCGACGAGCTTATAGGCTATTACGGGGAGCTTATTTCCAAATATCCGATAATCTCGGTTGAGGACGGTACTGCGGAGGAGGACTGGGAGGGTTGGCAAAGGCTTACCGCCGCTTTAGGGGATAAAATTCAGCTTGTCGGGGACGACCTCTTTGTAACCAATGCTTCACGGCTTAAAAAAGGAATCGAGCTTGGCGCGGCAAATTCGATACTCGTTAAGCTTAACCAGATAGGCACCCTTACCGAAACCCTTGACGTTATAGAGCTTGCGAAAAAGCACGGCTACACCGCGGTTATTTCTCACCGCTCGGGCGAGACCGAGGACACAAGCATAGCCGACCTTGCAGTAGCGGTAAACGCAGGGCAGATAAAAACAGGCGCGCCCTGCCGTACAGACAGGGTAGCAAAATACAACAGGCTTTTGATTATAGAAAATGAGCTTAGTAAAATTTAAGGTCCTATGCATTTAGATATTAGATTATAGATGTTAGATATTAGACCCGGAAAACCTAAATTTGACAGCGTAGGGCGGGGGCTAATCGTCCCCGAAATACAAACCACAATTACCCGGCGTAGGGACGGGCGTCCCCGACCGTCCGTAAAGTCGTTTATAAATGAAAAGAATTTAAAAATGATATTATTTGAAGGATAATTAAATGCCCTCTTGCCTAAATGGCGGCGATAGCTTATAGAATCCCAAAACCGGGAAAAGAGCCTTTTTATTTATTATATTTTTCCGCCTGCTTTAAAAACATTTCGGCGTATTTGCCGCCCGTTTGCATAAGCTCGTCGTGACTGCCCTGTTCAATAATCTCGCCGTTTTCAAGCATATAGATAATGTCCGCCATACGGGTTGTGGAAAGACGGTGGGAAATTATTATAACCGTTTTGTCAAGGGCGGTCATCAGAGTATTGTTTAATTCGTATTCGGTCATAGGGTCGAGTGCGCTTGAGGGATCGTCTAAAATCGCGAAGGGACAGTCCCTTGCAAAGACCCTTGATATAGCGATTTTCTGGGTCTCTCCGCCCGAAAGCACCGCTCCGTTGTCGTCAAATTCCTTTGTGAGCACGGTTTCACAGCCCTTTTCAAGGGACATTACCTTGTCATAAATACCCGTGTCCTTCATACCGCTTATCGCGCGATTCTTTTCTTCTTCGGTAATATCTGCTTTGAGCAAAATATTCTCCAAAACCGATACGGCTTGATTGGTGCCGGCAATTCTGCAAATACGGCAATACCGTTACGTTCCGATTTGTTTCGGCTCTTTCCGGCATCTCCCAATATTTCCCGTTCCCAGCGGTAATATGTTGTTACCTTGATTTTATTCTCTATACACCATTGTTTAACCGGCTTGCCGGAGCTTCGGCATTCTTGTACCGTAAGCGCCCATTCTTGTAATTTGGCTTTGTGTTTCAGCTCATTTGATGTCATTTTCTTTTCCTCCCGTGTTTCGGTATGTTTCAGAACTTTCCGTTATGTTCCGCTACTTCCATTATCTCACGGGTGTCTATGTACCGACTTATTTGACGCTTACGACTTAAGCGAAACCGAGTGCAAAGAAAAAATTAACAAGGCTATCAGAACTCTTTGCGTTCTTGATATTGAAAAAAGTGCGGAATTAGTTTATAATG
>CAMCIX010000053.1 GCA_945875045.1 uncultured Clostridia bacterium
GGCGCGTTTAAGCTCTCCTGCTTTTTCAATATCGAATATGAGTATATTGTTACCAACGGCACAATGGATATTGACAAGATTATCAGCAAAAGCTCAAGAAAGCGCGTCCTTACCTTTGAATTGCAAACCGTTTCACGCATTGAAAAATACAATCCCGCACTTCTCAACTCGGTTAATTCCAAGGAAGTTACCTTCGCCTGTAACACAGACGACGAAAACGCTTATCTTTTGGTTTCCTCTACCGAAGGCAAGGGTACCAATTACCTCGTTTTTGCCCCCGACGAGCGGGTTCGCGGCGCGATTGTGAAATTTGTTCCCAAATTTATCGCCAACAGCGCGTTTAAGGATTAAGGGATTATGAAAATACTTACAACCGATTTAATAAGGGAGTCGGAGGAGAGCGCCGTAAAAAGCGGCGCTTTTTCCTTTAGAGAGCTTATGTACCGCGCGGGGAAAGCCGCGGCGGAGATAATAATGCAAAAATATGATTGCAGAGGTAAAAATATCACGGTGGTCTGCGGCAGGGGCAACAACGGCGGCGACGGCTGTGTTATCGCGGGGATATTAGCGGAAAACGGCGCAAAGGTTACGGTTTGCACCCCTTTCGGCGCGCCCGTAACCGAAAACGCAGCTTATTATTACAACGAGCTTAAATATGTAACCAAAACCGATATTTTTACACCTAAACCCGATATTATTATCGACGCGATTTTCGGCATAGGGCTTAACCGCGCGCCCGACGAAAAAACCGCAGAGGTTATAAACGCGATAAACGATACCGACGCGGCGCGAATTTCGGTTGATATTCCGAGTGGGGTTCAAGCGGACAGCGGCAAGGTTTTAGGCACAGCGGTAAACGCCGACCTGACGATAACTTTTATTGCTCTAAAGCCCTGCTTTGTTCTCCCCTACGGCTCGGACTACTGCGGCGAGGTTGTCGTAGCGGACATCGGTGCGCCGCCTGTAAATTACAGCTTTCTTACAACCGAAAAGCCCGTATTTAAAAAGCGACGGCACAACTCCCACAAGGGAACCTTCGGCACGGCGGTTATGTTCTGCGGCAGCTACGGTATGGCGGGGGCGGCGATTTTAGCGGCTAAGGCGGCGTTAAGAAGCGGTATGGGAATTTTAAAGGCGGTATTGTGCGAGAATATTTATTTGCCCTTTACCGTTTCGGTTCCCGAGGCGGTATGTCTTCCCGTAAAACCGAACGAAAACGGCACGCTATGTCTCGATAATATTGATTTGCCCTCTGCCTTAAAGGGCTGTTCTGCGGCGCTTATCGGGTGCGGGCTCGGCAACAACGGTGACACGGCGAAAATTGTCCGTAAGCTTTGCGAAATTTCGGAAATTCCGCTGATTATTGACGCCGACGGAATAAATGCACTAAGGTACAGCATAGATATTATAAAGAAAAGCAAGGCTCCGATTATTCTTACTCCCCACCCCGGCGAAATGGCAAGGCTTTGTTCCCTTAATGTTTCCGAGGTGGAAGAAAACCGCGTGGAAATCGCACGGGATTTTGCCGTGAAACATGGTTGCATAGTTGTGCTAAAGGGTGCCGATACGATTATTGCCGAGCCGACGGGCGAGCTGTATTTTAATTTGACAGGAAACCCGGGTATGTCTACAGGCGGCAGCGGCGATACCCTTGCGGGGATAATTCTATCCCTTTTAGCACAGGGCTTCTCTGCCGGCGAAGCGGCGCGGGCGGCGGTATATCTTCACGGCGAGGCGGGCGACAAGGCGGCGGCAAAGCACGGCGAGCGCGCAATGCTTCCATCGGATTTAATTGAGGAGCTTTAGCAATTTTAAAGGTCGGTTTTGCCGTCCTGACAGGAGTGCTTCGGCTTGAAAAAGGTCATTTCGGTTGCGTTACTTATCCTCATTACCCTTGCTCTCGGCGGTTGTTCGGGTAAAAAAACCGATATTTCCCCCGTAACAAGGGGTATTTCCTTTACCGCCTGGCTTACCTACTATAACGAGTGCTACGAAGCCGAGGTTATGATTGCCGAAAGCGGAGCGGCGAATTTTCAAATTACCTCCCCAGATACGATAAAGGGGCTTACATTCCGTTTTGAGGGTGACAGCGTTACCGCCGAGTATTTAGGACTTGAATACAAGACGGATTTACACTCTTTGCCCGAGGGGAACGCCTGTATCAGGCTTTACGAAATTCTAAAAGACGCGTCAGGCGAGGAAATATCTGTCACCGCCGACGGTGACGATTACTATATCTCGCGCGACGGCGAAAACCGTTACAGGCTGTATGTTGGGGCTACAGGTCTTCCTATTAAAGCCGAGGATACCTCAAAAGGCTTTACCGCAGTTTTTAAAAATGTTACTATACAAAAAACCGACTCCTGAGCATCGCCCGGGAGTCGGTTTTTGACTTAAATCAAGCTTACGGCAGTAATTATGAATTTTCTTCAATCCACTGCTGAGCCTTTTCGGCAGACATACGCCTAATATCCTCTTTAGCGTAAGGAGACTCTTCGCCGCCGTTTACGTAAAGGAAATACTTGCCGCTCTCGGTCTTATAAAGAGCTTCCTCATAACCGTTCGGCTCGCCGAAATTGCCCGAGGTCTTTTTTAATACGAGCTCGGAATTTTCGGTGTCGTACTCTACCTTGCAAATAACCTTTTTCATAGTGTTCACCTTGTCCTTTCCGCGGCACGGTTCACCGATAATTACTTAACTGCGAACGCACCGCCGCCGCCACTTTTTCGGCGGGCGGCATAAGCCTTAATATTGTCAACGCGTTTCCGCGCTGATAAACTAAATAAATTTTGGATAGGGGCAAATGCGATTGAAAAATATAGTATATTATTTATTATTGACCGTAATATTGCAAAAATCCGCCCCGATAAGCTGTGCTAACGCTGTGGGTGAAATTTTAATCTGAAAGCCGACCTTTCCCGCGCTCACGAAAAAATCATCAAAATCGCGTGCTGTAAGGTCAATTACGGTTTTAAAGGGCTTTTTCATACCTATCGGCGAACAGCCGCCGTGGATATAGCCTGTAAGGGGTAAAAGCTCCTTTTGCTTTAGCATAGAAACCGATTTTGCATTTACCGCCCGCGCCGCCGCCTTTAAATCAAGGGTTTCCGCCACGGGAATTACAAATACATAATGCTCGCCTGTGCCCGATTCGGTAACAAGGGTTTTAAATACCCTGTTCTTATCCTCGCCTAATGTTTCGGCAATCAAAACGCCTTCGGTAAGCTGAGAGGAATATTCAAAGCCTTCATAGGGAATTTTCGCTTTGTCAAGAATACGCATAACATTGGTTTTAAGCATATCAGTTAAACACTTCCCCGCCTATAATAACGGTTTTAAGATTAATATCCTTATCTACGATAAGAAGATCCGCGTCATACCCCTTTTCGATACGCCCTTTATTAATTCCAAGCATATCAGCGGGGGTTTTGCTTGCCATTTTAACCGCGTCGTCAAAAGGGATACCAAGCTTTACGGCGGTTTTAACACAGTCAAGCAAGGTCGCGCTGCTACCTGCTATCGTACCGTCTTGAAGTCTTGCAACGCCGTCCTTTAAAATGACCTTAAGCCCGCCAGATTCATACTCGCCGTCGGGCAGTCCCGCGCTCCTAATGCTGTCGCTTATAAGGGTTAAGCGATCGGCACCGAACATTTTATAGGTCGCAAGCACGACAGGCCTTGAAATGTGAACGCCGTCGCAGATAAGCTGTGCGTATATATGCTTTTCAAATGCCGCGCCGATGGGGCCCGGATTGCGGTGGTGCAAGGGCGGCATAGCGTTATAAGTATGGGTAAGGCATTTTGCGCCGTTATCAATAGCACTTATCGCGGTTTCATAATCGCAGTCGGTATGACCGATTGAAACAACACATTCGGGGCTTACCGCTTTTATGAACTCCATTGAGCCTTTAAGCTCGGGAGCGACGGTTATCATTTTAACATTCTTAAATCGCCTGAAATCCTCTATAGACGGAGTTTTAATGTATTTCTCATTCTGCGCGCCCTTGTGCTTGGGTGAAATATAGGGTCCTTCAAAATGAAAGCCCAATAGATTAGCGCCTTTAAAATCGGTTTTGGCGTTTGTCACCCTTTCGAGCGCGTCATACCCCATAGTCATTGTGGTTGCCAAAAAGGAGGTGGTGCCGTGCTCTGCATAAAAGCGGCACATCGGCTTAAAATCCGCGTCCATTGTGTCCAAACCGACGCAACCGTGGGTATGGACATCTATAAGCCCCGGGATAAGGCGGTTACCGTCGGCATTAATATCCCCGAATTTAACATTATCAGAGACCTCGGCGATTTTTCCGTCCTTTATAACAACCGACCTTAAGCTCCCGCCGATTTCGGCATTGTAGATAATCATTAATTATTCCTCTCAAAGTCCTTTATAAAGCCCGTCCTCCGCCATTTTGTTAATAGCGTCGGAAACCGACTGCTTGTCCTCCTTATAGGTAACGCCGTACCATTTATCCTCCGCGACAAGCACCTTTACCCTTTTCTCGCCCGAAGCGATAAGCCCCGAAACAACGGTAGGCAGATAGTACTCCGCCTTAGGCTCGTTAATTCTTTCGCTCAAAAAAGCCTTAAACCCGTCGGCGGCGTAGTCGAACAAATCAGGCATAAAGCCCCAAAGATTCATTGAAACAACCGTGTCGGGCGGTAGAGCTGTCCAGCTTTCGCCGTCGTCCTCGGTGTATTTGCAGTCAATAATCTTTGTCCGTTCGGTAACAGATTTAAGCTCGCCGTTTTCTATTTCGCATACGCCGCGCGAAACATAGCCGTTTTCGGTAAGAGTGTTGACAAGACGGAAGCCTGTCATACAGTAATCGTCTGTATTGCTCTTAAGGAAGTCCGCGGTCTGCTTAAAGGCGGATTTTCCGTAATAATCGTCGGCGTTGATAACCGCGAAGGGCTCCTTTACAACGTCCCTACAGCAAAGCACCGCGTGGGCGGTTCCCCAAGGCTTCACCCTGTCTTTCGGACAGACAAAGCCTTCGGGCAGAGCGTCGGTTTCCTGAAAAACATACTCGGTTTTAACCATTTTTTCTATACGTTTACCGACTACCGCCTTAAAATCCGCCTCAATCGCGTGCTTAATAACAAAGACTACCTTATTAAAGCCTGCCTTTACCGCGTCATAAACCGAATAGTCAAGCAGTATCTCGCCGTTCTTGCCGATAGGCTCAATTTGCTTAAGTCCGCCGAAGCGGCTGCCCATTCCCGCCGCCATAACAACTAATGTAATGTCACCGTTCATACGCGCACCTCTGTGATAATATAGTTCTTTACTTTAAAATTATAGCATATACTTAATAAAATTTCAATGTTATAGTAGTAATTCGCCAATTTTTTTAAACATTTGACATAATATAGCGAAGTGCGGCGTTCTTATTGTGACATCTGCCTCCGCATTTTACCGGATAAAAGCGTCTATCGAAGCAACAAGGCTTTTATTTCTCGTTGCGGAAATATTATTAATAAAGAGTATATCCGTAGCGCCCGTATCCGCCTGAAGCTGTGCAAGTCCCCTTGCGTCCACTCTTGAAAAATAGCGGTAATCGACAATATAAACAGTTCCGTAATGTCCGACAAGGAAGGGAACAAAGGCGTTACCGAAGGATTCCTTTATTACAATGCAGGCGGAATTATCCGCAAGGGCGGTATTATATATAATGCTGAAGGGGTGATCGCCCTTTATAAAGGTAAGATACTTAGAACCCCGCGCGGCGGCAGACATATCCGAAATAATTTCTTGCCCGTACTTCCATACTCCGTTTTCATACTGAATGTCGATTGAATTTGTTTCTGTCGGCTGATAAGCGTAAACCGTGTCGGGATTGGCGGCTAATTGGGGAAGCTTTCCGCTTGAAGAATAAAAGGAGCCCAAATAATCGGGAAACTCCCTTACCGTAAAGCTTTCAAGCGGCGTGGGCGCAAGACCTTTAAGCTTTATAAACTCCCCGTAGGCGTAATAAGCCCCGAGAGCTGTCCAATGGTGGTCGGTACGGAAATATATGTATTCGTTTTTATGCGACTTCAAGGTATCAAATAACGGTACGGTTTTAACCCCGCTCATTCCCGAGTACATATAATTTATTGCCTTTTTCTGATCCGAGGTATTAATTCCCGCAACTACGCTTTCGGGTGCGCAAATACCCATACTTGTGGGAATTACCATATCGTAAACCGTCGCCCTGCCGTTAAGCATAGCCGCCGCGCGGTTTACCGCCGCAACATAGCTGTCCGCCGTGGACTTTACAAAGTTGTAATACTCATACGCCGTATCGCCGTTTATCAGCAATGCTCCGAGGGTTTGGGTAGAGGGCGGCTCCTCCTTTGGCGCGGCAGAGGACTGCTCGGAGGATTCTGCGATTACAACCTTTTCTTCTGTAACGCTTTCTGCTAAAGAGGCTGAATCGGACGAATCGGCAGGCTCTCCTTGCGTGCTTTCTGTGCTATCGGTATTATCTTCGGGTATTTCGTCCCCCTGCTCTACCGTGCCGTGTATTCTTGTATCGGTTATTCCGTAAAGCCCCGTGACCCGCGCGTTTAAGTCGGTAAGGTTTTCTCTTAAAGGAAAGGTATCGGAATACCAAGTATTTATTCCGTCAAAATAATCGCCCGAAAAGAAGGAGGAAAGGGTGAATTTAGGGAATTTCGCAAGCTCGCGTTTTTCGTTTTCGGAATATTTGGGTCTAAGCGGAATTATAAGCGACAAAATGAAAAATGCAAAAAGCAAAAGCAAAAAAACGCGCACATACCAGATATTAAGTATTCTAATCCCCCGCAAATTTGATATTATAAGGCGGTTTTCGTCCTCTTTATCGGCGGTTTCGGTTTTTTCTTCTTTTAATTCTGTGTTTTCTGTCATAATCGTCCTCTAAAATCTAAAATACAGGAAAGGATTGTAGCTGTCCCCCACAAGCGCCGCAGCAGAAATAATTAGCAGAACCGCGGGAACAATAAGCTGTGCTACGGAATAAGCGGCAAGCGCTCCGCGCGATTTAAGCGCGCCGAACTTAAGTCTGTCGGTGAGGTTTTTAAATATCGGCGTACAGGCTAATACGGCTATGATAAGCATAATTACATAGCTTTTAACCGTGGTAAAGGCTTCAAAGCTTGAGAGCGGATTACCGTTTGCGCCGAACATTCCTTTTATAACGCACCATACGTCCGAAAGGCTTTCAAAGCGGAATAAAATCCAGCCGAAAAATACAATTATCAGCAAATATATATGGGATACCGCGCGGTTTTTACTTAAAAGCCTCGAAAGGAAAAGCTTTTCCGCCGCGATAAAGATAAAGAAATAAAGTCCCCACAGCATAAAATTCCAGGACGCGCCGTGCCAAAGCCCCGTAAGCGCCCAGACTACAAGCAGATTAAATACGGTACGCAATATGCCCTTACGGTTGCCGCCGAGGGGGATATAAAGATAATCCCTGAAAAAGCTCCCGAGGGTTATATGCCACCGCCGCCAGAACTCGCTGACAGACCTCGACATATACGGGTATCTGAAATTTTCGGGATAATGAATACCTATCATACGCCCCATACCTATCGCCATATCCGAATAAGCGGAAAAATCAATATAAATCTGCATCATAAAGGCAAGCATACCCACCCACAGCGCAAGCACGCTTTGGGAGGAAAGGAGGGTCGGGTTATCGGCTAAAAGCAAATTATCCGCAACAACCGCGCATGAGTTGGCAATTAGCGACTTTTTTGCAAGTCCCGCGACAAAGCGGTTAAGCCCCTCGGCAATATCGGTATATGTAACCGTGCGCTCCTGAAGCTCCGCGCTAATGTCCTTATATCTTACAATCGGTCCCGCAATGCATTGGTGGAACATACTTACATACAAAAGCAGGGTTTTAAAGCTTTTCTGAACAGGCACCTCCCCGCGGTACACGTCGGTACAATAGGTAATAAGCTGAAAGGTGTAAAAGGATATGCCTATCGGGAGCGGTATATTGGGAACGCTTTCAGGAAAGCCGACAGCCGCCGAAAGGTTTGAAAGAATAAAACTGCCGTATTTGAAAATGCCCAGTAAAACAAGGTTTGTCGCCACCGCCGCCGCAAGCCACAGCTTCGCTCTTTTAGAGCGCAGTTCTTCTTTTGAAAGCAACAGGGTAAAGTACCAATCCGCAAGGGTCATACCCACCAGCAAAAGTATATAAAGCGGCTCTCCCCAG
Source organism: uncultured Clostridia bacterium (assembly GCA_945875045.1). Lineage (GTDB taxonomy): Bacteria > Bacillota > Clostridia > Oscillospirales > Acutalibacteraceae > UBA737. Next base: position 8,194 of record CAMCIX010000053.1, read on the forward strand.
GCATAAAAAATAAGCGAAAACACCAGCATTACGGTGTTTTTCGTCCTAATGTCCCTTGCAAAAAAATAAGCCAGCAGATTAAGCGGCAAGAATAAAAATAAAAAAAGAAGACTTGAAAAAACCATTATAAAAACACGTCCGAAAAATATCATTAAGCCATATAT
>CAMCIX010000054.1 GCA_945875045.1 uncultured Clostridia bacterium
ATAAATATTAGGGCGGAGCGCGCCGACAGAGCCGCCGAAAGGCTTGCGGGCGGTTTTTCCGCGCTTTTAAATAATAACGAAGCGAGACTTTGCGCCCTTGCGGCGGGGCTTGACGCACTTAGCCCCCTAAAGGTTTTATCCCGCGGCTACGCGGTCGCCCTGAAGGACGGCAAGACGGTAAAAACCGCGGCGGAGCTTAACAGGGGCGACAGTATAACAGTTAAATTTTCGGACGGTATCGCGGTCTGCGAGGTTAAGGAGAGAGAGTAATATATGAGCAATAATACCGATTTTGAAAAATCGCTTGACGAGCTTGAAAAAATCGTTTCACAGCTTGAAAGCGGCGATATTTCGCTTGACGAATCCATAAAGCTTTTTGAGCGCGGAATTAAGCTTACAAACGATTGCCGTAAAACCCTTGAAACCGCGCGGCAAAAGATAACCTCTCTTACAGAGGAGGAGCGGGAAAATGGAGATTAACAGTCTTTTTAAAGAGCTTTTACCTAAGATTGAGCAAAGGCTTGATACACTTATCCCGGATAACGGGGAAAAATATTCTGCGGCGAAAAAGGCTATGCGCTATAGCCTGCTTAGCGGCGGCAAAAGAATAAGACCCGTTTTACTGCTCGAATTTTACAAGCTTTGCGGCGGAGAGGGGGAAAACGCCCTTAATTTCGCCGCGGCTACCGAGATGATACATACCTATTCCCTTATTCACGACGATCTGCCCTGTATGGACAACGACGATATGAGAAGAGGTAAGCCCTCCTGTCATAAAGCGTTCGGGGAGGACACCGCCCTGCTTGCGGGGGACGCGCTTTTAACCCTTGCCTTTTCGTCGGCGGCTAAAACCGAAAAAATCCCCGCCGACAGGGTATTAAGGGCGATTTCCCTCCTTGCGGACAACGCGGGAATTGACGGTATGGTCGGCGGTCAGGTTATGGATTTGGAGTTTGAAAAAACAGGAGCTGAGCCCGACGAGCTTAAAGAAATGTACCTTAAAAAAACCTCCTGTCTTTTAAAGGCGGCGGCGGTTTGCGGTTGTGTGCTTGCGGGCGCAGATGACGAGTATATTAAGTACGCCTGTGAATACGCCGACAGCTTGGGTCTTGCTTTTCAGATAATTGACGATATTCTTGACTGCACCGCAGATGAAAAAACCCTCGGTAAGCCGATTGGCAGCGACGAGAAAAACGGCAAAACCACCTTTGTCACCCTTTACGGAATAGACGGCGCGCGTAAAAAGGCGGCTCAGCTTTCCGAGAACGCTGAAAACCTGCTTGATAATTTTGAGGGCGACAGTACCGCTTTAAAGGAGCTTACAAAATATCTGCTTAATAGAAGATATTAAAAGGAATGTATAATAATTGGAATATAAGCTGTTATGCAAAATAAAATCACCCGATGATGTTAAAAAGCTTAATGAGGCGCAAATTTCGCTTTTATGCGAGGAAATACGCGAATGTATTATTACAACCGTCTCTAAAAACGGCGGTCATTTAGCCTCTAATTTAGGGGCTGTCGAGCTCACCGTCGCGCTTCACAGGAGCTTTTCCTCGCCCGACGACGCGATAATTTTCGATGTCGGTCACCAATGCTATACCCACAAGCTTTTAACAGGTCGGTTTGATAAATTTTCCACCCTCCGCACCGAAAACGGGCTTTCGGGATATATGAAGCCGTCCGAGAGCGAGCACGACCCTTTTATTACGGGTCACAGCAGTAATTCTATCTCCGCCGCATACGGTATCTACCGCGCAAAGCGGCTTAAGGGCGAAAACGGCACGGCGGTCGCGGTTATAGGCGACGGCGCTATGACAGGCGGTATGGCTTACGAGGCGCTTAACAACGTCGGAAGCGGAAGAAATAATTTTATAGTAGTGCTTAACGATAATAAAATGTCGATTTCGCGTAATGTGGGCGCCCTTGCAAGAAGTCTTACAAAAATGCGCAATAAACCCCATTATCATCACTTTAAATTTACCCTCAGCCGTATTTTAAACGCGGTTCCCGTTATCGGAAAACCGCTTTATAACCTGATTTATACAATTAAAGAGGATATTAAGGGGCTTGTTTATAAAAATAATTTCTTTACCGCGCTGGGCTTTAACTATTTAGGTCCTGTGGACGGGCATAACGTAAATGCTTTGGAGCAGCTGTTTGAGATTGCAAAGACCTATTCGCGCCCCTCGCTTATTCACGTTATAACCACCAAGGGCAAGGGCTATTCCTATGCGGAATCCTCGCCTAAAAGCTATCACGGCGTTTCTCCATTTGACGTAGAAAAGGGTGCGACCGAAAGCGGCAAGTTAACCTTTTCGGACGTTGCGGGCGCGGCGCTTTGTTCCCTTGCCGAAAAGGACGATAAAATATGCGCCATAACCGCCGCTATGACCTCGGGGACGGGGCTTACCGCCTTTGCGGGGAAATATAAAAGCCGATTTTTTGACGTGGGTATCGCCGAACAGCACGCCGTAACCTTTTCGGCGGGGCTCGCGGCGGCGGGAATGAAGCCCTTTTTTGTGGTTTACTCCTCATTTCTTCAGCGCGGCTTTGATCAGGTGATTCACGATATTGCGATAGGCGGCTTTCCCGTAAGACTGCTTATTGACAGAGCAGGAATTGTCGGCGAGGACGGCGAGACACATCAAGGGCTCTTTGACGTACCGTTTTTAACCTCGGTGCCTAATATGACGGTTTATTCTCCCTGTTACTACAAGGAGCTTGAAAGGGATATTATCCGTGCCGCTAAAACAGACGCTTTCTGCGCTATACGCTATCCGAGGGGCTGTGAAAAGGAGGAGCCCGACTGTGATTTTTCTGAGGATTACACACTTATTAAGGGGAAGGGCGAAAAGCTTATAATAACCTACGGCAGGCTGTTTTCCGACGCGCTGGAGGCAAAGAAAAAACGTCCCGAGCTTAATATTTTAAAGCTTAATAAAATTTATCCTTTATCCGACGACTGCTTTAATGTGATTAAAGCCTTTAAAGAGGTGCATTTCTTTGAGGAAAGCATTAAAAACGGAGGAATAGGCGAGCTTTGCGCGGCAAGGCTTTTAGAAGACGGATTTAGGGGTAAATATAAGATTCACGCAATAGACGGAAAATTTGTTCCCTGTGCGGCGGTTTCCTCCGCAATAAAATTAAACGGACTTGATTCCGAAAGTATGCTTAAAGCAACAGAGGGTTAGAATGAGCGAGAAAAAGAGACTTGATATTGCGCTTACAGAGCGCGGCTACGCCGAAAGCCGAGAAAAGGCAAAGGCGCTTATTATGGCGGGCATAGTGTATGTAAACAACCAAAAATCCGACAAGGCGGGAAATACCGTAAAGCCCGACGATATTATCGAGGTTAGGGGAGAAACCCTAAAATATGTAAGCCGAGGGGGACTAAAACTCGAAAAAGCGATGAAAAGCTTTGATATTTCCCTTAACGGCTGTATATGCGCCGATATAGGAGCGTCAACCGGCGGCTTTACAGACTGTATGCTGCAAAACGGAGCTACAAAGGTCTATTCGATTGACGTCGGCTACGGTCAGCTTGCCTGGAAGCTTAGAACCGACAGCCGGGTTATAAACCTTGAACGCACAAATTTCCGCTATGTCACCCGCGAGCAGGTGCCCGACGAATTGGACTTCGCCTCGGTTGACGTTTCCTTTATTTCGCTGTACCATATTTTCCCCGTGCTCCGCACCCTATTAAAGCAGGGCGGCAGGGCGGTATGCCTTATTAAGCCGCAGTTTGAGGCGGGCAGGGAAAACGTAGGCAAAAAGGGCGTTGTGCGGGACAAATCGGTGCATATTGCGGTTATAGAAAAAATAGTTACGCTGATTAACGAAAATAAGTTTTCGCTTTTGGGACTTGATTTTTCACCGATTAAGGGACCCGAGGGCAATATTGAATATCTGTGCTTTATAGAAAAGAACGAAACCCCCGAAAACCGCTGTGAAATTACGGCGGAGGAGCTGGTTGAGGCCTCCTATAAGGCGCTAAAGGAGTGAGAATATGAAGGTCGCGGTTTTGCCTAATCTTGATAAACGCGGCTCGGTGGAGGTAGTCGAAAAATTAGGCGTTATTTTAAAAAACGAGGGGATAGAGGGCTATCTTCCAGATAATATCGCGGGAGCGGACTTTAAGCATCTACCGGAGGAACAGCTCTATAAAACGGCGGACTTTATTATTACAATAGGCGGCGACGGTACGATTATCCGCTACGCTAAGCGCGCCGCCTTTGAGGGTAAGCCGGTACTTGGTATAAACGCGGGAAGAATGGGCTATCTTGCGAATATCGAGCAGAACGAGTTAGAGCTTATTTCCAAGCTTAAAACGGGGGAATATTTTGTCGAAAACCGTATGATGCTCTCTGTAAGTGTGGTTGAGAATGGCAAAAAGTTAGCAGAGTATAACGCCCTTAACGACGCGGTTATAACAAGCGGCTTTATTTCAAGGATTATCGATATTTCGGTAGCAGTCGGCAGGGACTACATTAACTACCGCGCGGACGGACTGATTCTTTCCACCCCGACAGGCTCGACCGCCTATTCAATGTCGGCGGGAGGACCGATAATTGACCCGCTTACCCAGAATATGTGCATTACTCCCATTTGCTCCCACTCACTTTCGGCAAAGCCGATTCTTTTAGGCACCGAAAACACGGTAAAACTAAAGGCGTATTCCAAAAAGCGCACCGATATTTATTTAACGGTGGACGGCAGAAAGGTAAGCCCAATTCGCCCCTACACGGATATTTACATTAAAAAATCAAGACAGACAGCAAAGCTCTTAAGGCTTAACGACAGGTCGTTTTACAAAACGCTTTCAATAAAATTCAGGGACGGCAGGAGTATGTAAATGAAAAGCAACAGACAGGAAAAAATACTTGAGCTAATTAAAAATAAAATATTTTTAACCCAGGAGGACCTGCAAAACGAGCTTTTGGCTCTCGGCTATAACGTAACCCAGTCCACCGTTTCAAGGGATATTAAGGAGCTTAGAATTGTTAAGGGACACGATTCGGAGGGCAACTACCGCTATATTGCCAACGAGCCGACAGCGGCTGTTATGCAGAATAGGGATCATTACCGCGAGCTGTTTTCAAGGGCGGTTAAAACCGTTGCGTTTTCCCTTAACAACGTGGTGGTTAAATGCTACACGGGTATGGCGTCGAGCGCCTGCGTCGCGGTTGACGAAATGTTCGGGGATATGATGTTAGGCTCGCTTGCGGGGGACGACACGATTATCATTGTCACGGCGGGGGAGCCGCAGTCGGCACACCTTACCGCAGAGCTTAACAAACTTTTAAAATAACGGGGAAGAAAAATGCTTAAATTTCTTCATATCGAAAACATAGCGGTTATTGAGCAGTCGGATATTGAGTTTTCAGAGGGCTTTAACGTACTAAGCGGCGAAACGGGCGCGGGAAAATCAATAGTAATCGATTCGATAAACGCGGTTTTAGGCGAGCGCACCTCAAAGGAGCTTATACGCGCGGGGTGCGATACAGCCGAGGTCTCGGCGGTTTTCGGCTGCTTTGACGATTATACGGCGGGCGTGCTTGCAGAATACGGAGTAATGCCCGACGAGGACGGCAATATTGTAATAAGGCGGCGGCTTTCCGCGGCGGGCAAGGGGCTTATCAAGCTTAACGACCGACCCGTTACCGCTACCGAGCTTAAGGAGATAGGAAAAAGCCTTATTAATATTCACGGTCAGCACGACAGTCAGGCGCTCTTAGACCCCGACAGCCATATAAATTACATAGACGCGCTGGCGGAAAACGGCGAGCTAATAACCAAATATTACGCGGAATTTCGGGAGCTTAACAAAATCCGCAAGGAGCTTAATTCCGCCGAGACTGACGAGGACGAAAAACGCCGCGAAACCGACCTTTTAAAGTATCAGATTAACGAGCTTGAATCTGCTGATATAAAAGTCGGAGAGTATGAAAGGCTTAAAAAAGAGCTTGAAATAGCTAAGAATTATCAGGCTACTGCCGAGGCGCTTTCTGCCGTCTGCACCGCCCTTAAGGGGGACGACGATTTTGACGGCGCGACGGCGCTTATTACCGACGCGCAGAAAAGGCTATTAGGTTTAAAATCCGACGAATGGCGTGTTAGGTCGGAAAAATTGGCAGACGCGGTTTCGGTTATAGAGGACGTTGCCGCAGAGGCGCGGGATTTCCTTGACGGCGCAGAGTATTCCGATATGGACGCGGACAGCATTAACGAAAGACTTGACACGCTTGACAGGCTTATGGTAAAATACGGAAACAGCGAGCAGGAAATGCTTGATTTTTTGACGGCGGCTAAGGTTCGGCTTGACGAGCTGGTATTTTCCGATCGCCGAATCGCCGAGCTTTCCGATCTGCTTGATAAATCCACCGAACGGCTTGTGGAGTTGGGCGAAAGGCTTACAAAATCCCGCAAAAAAGCCGCGGCGGAGTTTGAAACCAAGGTCTGCGGCATATTAAGCTACCTTAATATGCCCGACGTGCGGTTTACCGTTTCCATAGAAAAGGGGAGGTATACAAAGCGCGGGTGCGACGTTATAGAGTTCCTTATATCGGCAAACAAGGGCGAAAAGGTAAAGCCCCTTGCCAAAATCGCCTCGGGCGGTGAGTTGTCCCGCGTTATGCTGGCAATAAAAAGCGTCCTGCTTGATAGGGACAAGGTCGGCACTATGATTTTCGACGAGATTGACGTTGGAATCAGCGGCTACACCGCGGGCAAGGTTGGCACTCAGCTTAAAAAGGTTTCGAAAAACCGTCAGGTTATATGCGTGACCCATTTAGCCCAGATAGCCGCAATGGCGGACAATCATCTTTTAATTGAGAAAAACACAATAGAGGGCAGAACCTTTACTAAGGTAGAGCCGCTTTCGTATGAGGAACGGATAAGCGAAATCGCACGCATTATGTCGGGAGCCCAGCTTACCGAGAATTTATATAAATCAGCAAAAGAGTTAGTAGACAGGAGTATGAATGATGACAATTTATGACGAGCTTGTAGCCAGAGGACTTATCGCACAGGTAACCGATGAGGAAGAAATCAAGGAAATGATAAACAACGGCAAGGCGACCTTCTATATCGGCTTTGACTGCACAGCCGACAGCCTTACCGCAGGTCATTTTATGGCGCTTACACTTATGAAACGCCTTCAAATGGCGGGCAATAAGCCGATAGCCCTTATAGGCGGCGGCACTACTATGATAGGCGACCCCTCGGGCAGAACCGATATGCGCAAAATGCTTACAAAAGAGGATATAGACCACAACGCCGACTGCTTTAAGCGCCAGATGGAGCGGTTTATCGACTTTTCAGAGGGCAAGGCGCAGATGATAAATAATGCCGATTGGCTCTTAAAACTTAACTACGTTGAGCTTTTGCGCGAGGTGGGCGCCTGCTTCTCGGTTAACAATATGCTTAGAGCCGAGTGCTACAAGCAGAGAATGGAAAAGGGTCTTTCGTTTTTAGAGTTTAACTATATGATTATGCAGAGCTACGATTTCTACCACCTGTTTAAGGAATACGGCTGTAATATGCAGTTCGGCGGGGACGACCAATGGAGCAATATGTTAGGCGGCACCGAGCTTATAAGAAGAAAGTTAGGCAAGGACGCCCACGCTATGACTATAACCCTCCTTACCGATTCGCAGGGACATAAAATGGGCAAGACGGCGGGTAACGCGGTATGGCTTGACCCGAAAAAGACCTCGCCCTACGAGTTTTACCAGTACTGGCGCAATGTTGCGGACGCCGACGTTTTAAAGTGCATAAGGATGCTTACCTTCCTTCCTCTTGAGGAAATCGACAAGATGGATAATTGGGAGGGCAGTCAGCTTAACACCGCTAAGGAAATTCTGGCTTACGAGCTTACAAAGTTAGTACATGGCGAGGAAGAGGCTCAAAAGGCGCAGTCAGCCGCAAAGGCGATTTTTGCGGGCGGCGGCTCCCACGAAAATATGCCCGCTACAACACTTACAGAAGACGATTTAACCGATGGTGAAATCGGTATTTTGGATATGATGGTTAAAGCTTCCCTTGCCGCTTCAAAGGGGGAGGCAAGACGGCTTGTAACACAGGGCGGAGTAAGCCTTGACGACCAAAAAATCACCGACCCGCAGTACAGGGTCACAGCCGATGCCCTTAAAAACGGCGTAGTGCTTAAAAAGGGCAAAAAGGTATTTCATAGGTTTACGTTATAAGAGGAGAAAGCTTTGAATCACGCCTATTTTATACCTGTCATTTTTCTGTTTTTGATTTTATAGTACGTATCAGGAAATATCCGCGCAAGAAAAACGGCAAGAAAAAATCGGTTATTCTTGATTAATAACCTCCATATCTGTCT
>CAMCIX010000055.1 GCA_945875045.1 uncultured Clostridia bacterium
ACTGCATATCGTCGGCAGCGTCAGATGTGTATAAGAGACAGGCTTTGTATTATTCATTATTAATTATTCATTAAATAATAAAAACACTATTGACTTTAGTACGGTGATGTGATAAAATGCTAAAGTATTACAATTCAGGAGTGCGTAAAATATGCATAAGCTTGATAAAGAAAGAATGAGCCTGCTGTATAAGGCGGTGCTGTCGCTTAAAACCGAGGAGGAGTGCGCGGCGTTTTTTGAGGACGCCTGCACGGTGCAGGAAACCGAGGCTATTGCCCAGCGAATTGAGGTTGCCTGTAAGCTTAGCCGCGGCAAAAGCTATGTTGACATCAATAAAAGCACGGGGGCGAGCACCGCGACTATTTGCAGGGTAAGCCGATGCTTAAACTACGGCAGCGGTGGCTATAAAACGGTAATCGGGCGTTTGGAGGAGAATAAATGAGCTTTGACGAAAGTATATTAAAAAGCGACGAAAGGGCGGTATATGAGCTTAGAGCCCTCTACCGCGAATACGGCTACAGCCAGTATAAAATGAGCAAGTTTGAGGAATACGATTTGTACTCCGAAAACAAGGACTTTTTGGTGTCGGACGGGGTTATAACCTTTAACGATACCAACGGCAAGCTGTTAGCCTTAAAGCCTGACGTAACCCTTTCTATTTTAAAGAATTTTAAGGACGAGGCGGGTTCTACCGAGCGCCTTTACTATAACGAGAATGTTTACCGCATTTCCGAAACCTCCCATACCTATAAGGAAATTATGCAGACGGGGCTTGAATGTATAGGCGATATAAACGGCGATAACGAGGCGGAGGTTATAATACTTGCCCTTAAAAGCCTTGCTTTAATCAGTAAAACCTTTGTGCTTGATTTGTCCCACGTCGGACTGGTTTCGGCTCTGCTTGACGGGTTCGGCTTAGAAGGCGAGAAAAGAAAGGCGGCTTTAAACGCTGTGGTCTCCAAAAGCGGGGACCTGCTCCGCGAGACCTGCGGCGAGGAGGCTTTCAGTGAACTTAAATGCCTTATTAAAAGCTTTAAAAACTCCAAGGACGCGCTTGAATGTATCGGCGAAATTTGCAAAACCGACAAGGCTAAACAGTACGCCGAGGAGCTTCAAAAAATTTTTGACCGTGCTCAAAAAGAGGGCTTTGGCGACAATATCAATATCGACTTTTCAATCGTGGATTCCGCCGCGTATTACAGCGGTGCGGTATTCAAGGGCTATATAGACGGCGCCGAGACAAGGGTGCTTTCGGGCGGAAGATATGACGGGCTTATGCGCAAGATGGGAAGACGCTCGGGCGGAATAGGATTTGCGGTTTATCTTGACGCCCTTGAACGCGCCGATGAAAAGGCGGGAGCGGACAGCGGCTATATAAACGTCGCCCTACCTAAAGGACGGCTCGGCGAAAAGGTTTATTCAATGTTTGAAAGGGCGGGCTTTCCTTGCCCCTCTATTAAGGAGAACAACCGCAAGCTGATTTTTGAAAATGCGGAATTGGGGCTTCGCTTTTTCTGGGTAAAGCCGTCGGACGTTGCTATCTATGTTGAGCGGGGCGCGGCGGATATAGGCGTTGCGGGCAAGGATATTTTGCTTGAATACGAGCCTGACGTTTATGAGCTGCTCGATTTAAAGTTAGGAATTTGCCGTATGGCGGTGGCGGGCAAAAAGGACTTTAAGGACGACACCTCAAAAACACTTAGAGTGGCTACTAAATTTTCAAATATCGCGCGGCAGTACTACGCCGAAAAGTGCCGCGATATTGATATTATCCACCTTAACGGCTCGATTGAGTTAGCCCCGATTTTAGGGCTTTCGGACGTGATTGTGGATATTGTTGAGACGGGCAAAACCCTGCTTGAAAACAACTTAGAGCCCTTTGAGACAATCGTTCCGATAAGCGCAAGGCTGATTTCAAACAAGGCGAGCTTTAAGTTTAAGGCAGAAAAAATCGAGAAAATCAAAAAGGGACTTTTAGGTCTTACGGAGAATGAGCAATGATTAAGATTATGAAATACGGCGAGGTATCGCCCGAGGAAATTTTTGCCCGCGGCACGGCGGCGACCGACGTTTCGGGGATTGTGCGTGATATTATAGACAACGTAAAGGCAAACGGTGATAAGGCGCTTTACGAATACTGCGAAAAATTCGATAAGGCTAAATTATCCTCGCTTGAGGTAAGTAAAGAGGAAATCGACGAGGCGTTTTCGGCGGTAGAGCCGCAGTTTATCGAGATTTTAAAGGAGGCGGCGGAGAATATCCGCGCTTTCCACAAGCAGCAGGTGCGCACCGGCTTTATTATAAACGGCGACGGCTATGTTACGGGTCAGGTCATCACCCCGATTGAAAAGGTCGGGCTTTATGTTCCGGGCGGCACGGCGGCGTACCCGTCTACCGTGTTAATGGACAGTATTCCCGCTAAAATCGCGGGGTGTAAGGAGATTTGCATTACAACTCCCCCCTCGGCGGACGGCAAGGTTAATCCAGCTATACTTGCGGCGGCGAAAATCGCGGGGGTTGACCGCATTTTCAAAATAGGCGGCGCACAGGCGGTAGCCGCTCTTGCCTACGGCACAGAGACGGTGCCGAAGGTTGATAAAATTGTAGGTCCCGGAAACGCCTTTGTGGCAGAAGCTAAAAGGCAGGTTTTCGGCCTGGTCTCCATTGATATGATTGCGGGACCCAGCGAGATTTTAGTAATTGCGGACGGCAAGAGCAACCCGAAATTTGTCGCGGCGGATCTGCTCTCCCAAGCCGAGCACGACAAAATGGCGTCTGCCGTGCTTGTGACCGACAGCGGGGAGTTAGCAGGGCAGGTAAGCGCCGAGCTTGAAAGGCAGATACCTTTACTTCCGCGTGCCGAGATAGCCCGTATTTCTATTGACAATAACGGCAAAATCATTGTTGCCGACAATCTTTTCGACGTTATAGAGGTTGCAAACGAGATAGCTCCCGAGCATTTGGAGCTCTGCGTTGACAGCCCGTTTGATTATTTGGGTAAAATAAAGAACGCGGGCAGTATATTTATGGGCAGATATTGCCCCGAAGCCTTGGGCGACTATTTTGCAGGTCCTAACCACACCCTGCCCACATCGGGCACGGCGAGATTTTCAAGCCCCCTGTCGGTGGACGATTTCGTTAAAAAATCCCAGTACACCTATTATACAAAGGACGCGCTTCAAAAATCGGCGGAATCGGTTGCCTTCTTTGCCGAAAAAGAGGGACTCTCCGCCCACGCAAGGAGCGTTACGGTGCGTTTTGAGGAGACGGAAAAATGAGCAGATTTTTAAGCCGAAAATTAGCGGGGCTTGAGGCTTATGTACCGGGCGAACAGCCAAAAGACAAGCGTTATATAAAGCTTAATACCAACGAATCGCCCTATCCTCCGCCGAAAAATGTGGTTGAAGCGATAGGAAAAGCGGAAATTGAGGACTTGCGGCTTTACTCCGACCCCGAGTGTACCGCTCTAAAATCGGCGATAGCAGAGCAGTACGGAGTAGACACCGAAAATATATTTATATCCAACGGCTCGGACGAGATTCTGAATTTCGCCTTTATGGCATACGGCGACAGGGGAGCGGTTTTCCCCGATATAACCTACGGCTTTTACTCGGTTTTTGCCGATTTGTACGGCATTAACGCCGAGGTCATGCCGCTAAAGGGGGATTTTATGGTCGATATAAATGACTATTGCAATAAAAACAGCCTTGTAGTAATAGCCAACCCCAACGCGCCTACGGGTATCGCCTTAGAGCTTTCGGAGGTTGAAAAAATCGTTTCCTCTAACCCCGACGGGATTGTTATTATCGATGAAGCGTATGTTGATTTCGGGGCGGAAAGCACTGTACGGCTTACCGAAAAATACTCCAATCTGCTTGTGGTGCAGACCTATTCAAAATCCCGCAGTATGGCGGGGGCACGCTTGGGCTACGGCTTTGCAAATGAACAAATTATCGAAGACCTTGAAAAAATTAAGTACTCCACCAACCCCTATAATATTAACAGACTTACTCAAATTGCGGGGACGGCGGCGATAGAAAATCAGGCGTATTTTGACGGAAACTGCAGAAAAATCGCCGAAACGCGGGAATATGTAAAGGAAGAGCTTAGAAATTTGGGCTTCACGGTTTCAGACTCTAAGGCGAATTTCCTATTTGCCAAAAGCGATAAAATAGGCGGCAAGGAGCTTTATTTGTCGCTTAAGGAGCGCGGAATTTTAATAAGGCACTTTGAAAGTAAGCGTATAAAGGACTATAACCGCATTACTGTCGGTAGCCGCGAGGAAATGGAAATTTTCCTTAAAAACGTGGGTGAAATTATAGGAGGGAAAGTATGAGGATCGCGGAAATTAACAGAAAAACCAATGAAACCGATATTAAGCTGAAGTTGAATTTAGACGGTACGGGCAAGAGCGAAATTGACACAGGCTGCGGCTTTCTTGACCATATGTTAACCCTTTTTGCACGTCACGGCGGCTTTGACCTTACCGTTTCCTGCAAGGGGGACACCTATGTCGATTACCACCACACGACCGAGGATATTGGCATAGCCTTGGGCGACGCCTTTAAGTCGGCTTTAGGCGATATGCGGGGCATTACCCGCTACGGAAGCTTTATTCTGCCGATGGACGAATCGCTTATTATGACGGCGGTGGATATTTCGGGGCGGTCGCATCTGTCCTATGACCTGCAAATCCCTGCGCAGAAGGTCGGCGATTTTGATACCGAGCTTGCAGAGGAGTTTTACTTAGGGTTTGTCCGTCACGCGGCGGTGACCTTACATATCAAAGAGCTTTCGGGGACTAACTCCCACCACATTATCGAGGGAGCCTTTAAATCGGTTGCGCGAAGCCTTGCGGCGGCGGTTAAAATTGACGAAAACCGTAAGAATGAAATTCCGTCCACAAAGGGTGTGCTTTAAATGATTGCAATAATTGATTACGGTGTTGGTAACCTCTTTTCCCTCTCCTCTTCCCTAAAAGCGGTGGGAGCGGACGCGGTTATCACGGGGGAGAGTAAGCTTATACGAAAAGCCGATAAGCTGATACTTCCCGGCGTTGGCGCCTTTGGCGACGCTATGGAAAAGCTTAAAGCCGATGGGCTTGATAGGCTTATAAAAGAGGAAACCGCTTCGGGCAAGCCGCTCCTTGGTATCTGCCTTGGTATGCAGCTGCTGTTCGACAAAAGCTACGAGTTCGGCGAGCATTTTGGGTTAGGTCTTATAAAGGGCGAGGTTGTGCCTATGGAGGGCAGAATACCTAAAAATCTTAAAATCCCGCATATCGGCTGGAACTCCCTAAAATTAAAGGGCGACTGCCCGATTTTTAAAGATAATAAGGACGGCGATTTCGTCTATTTCGTTCATTCCTTTTTTGCGGACGGCTGTGAAGAAAGCGTTACCGCAACCACCGAATACGGTATTAAAATTACCGCGGCGGCGGCAAATAAAAATGTTTTCGGCTGTCAGTTCCACCCCGAAAAGAGCGGCGAAACAGGGCTTAAAATTCTGCGTGCCTTTTGCGGCTTGGAGGCAAACAAATGAACATTTTTCCTGCGATAGATTTGTACGAGCACAAGGCCGTACGGCTCTTTAAGGGCGATTACGCCGAAATGACGGTTTACAGCGATAACCCAATAGAAATAGCACGGGATTTTGAAGCTAAGGGCGCGAAATTTATTCATATAGTGGACTTAGAGGGGGCGAAAAACGGCGAGACCCCGAATTTCGATATTGTAAAGGAAATCGCCCAAAGCACCGGGCTTTTTTGCGAGATAGGCGGCGGTATACGCTCAATTGATACCGTTGAAAAGTATTTAAACGCGGGGCTTGACCGCGTGATTTTAGGCACGGCGGCGGTAAACGACGAGGATTTTCTGCGAACCGCTGTAGAAAAGTACGGCGATAAAATCGCGGTCGGGGTCGATATTAAGGACGGCTTTGTAGCGGTAAAGGGCTGGACCGAAAAATCAAGCTACAGCTGCTTTGATTTTTGCGAAAAAATGCGGGAAATCGGGGTAAAAACCCTTATCTGCACCGATATTTCAAGGGACGGCGCTATGAAAGGCACTAACCGCGAGCTTTATAAGGAGCTTTCCGAAAAATTCGATATTAACATCACCGCCTCGGGCGGGGTTTCAAGCATTGAGGACATTAAGGCGCTGAGAAGTCTTAACCTATACGGCGCAATAATCGGCAAGGCTTACTACATAGGAGCTATCAATCTTGTCGAAGCATTGGAGGCGGCAAAATGATTACCAAAAGAATAATTCCCTGCCTTGACGTTAAGGACGGCAGGGTGGTAAAGGGCGTAAACTTTGAGGGGCTTAACGACGTTTCCTCCCCCGTGGAGCTGGGCAAATATTACAGCGACTGCGGTGCGGACGAGCTTGTGTTTTACGATATTACCGCTTCGAGCGACGGAAGAAAGCTTTTTACCGATATTTTAAAGGAGGTCGCCCGCAATATATTTATCCCCCTTACCGTGGGCGGCGGAATCAACACCTTAGAGGACTTTGACCGAGTGCTTAAATGCGGCGCGGATAAGGTGAGCGTTAATTCGGGGGCGATTAAAAACCCCGACCTGATAAAAGCGGCGGCGGAAAAATACGGCAGTCAATGCGTGGTTATATCGGCGGATATAAAGCGGGTTGACGGCGAGTTCCGCGTTTTTGCCAGAGGCGGCAGGGACGACACCGGAATGGAGGGGGTCTCCTGGATAAAGCGGTGCGTGGATAACGGCGCGGGAGAGGTGGTTGTTAATTCCATCGATACCGACGGCGTTAAAAAGGGCTTTGATATAGAAATGCTCAAAGCCGTATGTAATGCGGTTAACGTGCCTGTTATCGCCTCGGGCGGTGCGGGCAGAGCCCAAGATTTTGTGACCCTGTTTAACGAGATTCCCGATATTGACGCGGGGCTTGCCGCATCAATTTTCCATTTTGGCGAGGTTAAAATCTCCGATTTAAAGCAACTATTAAATAAAAACAATATTAATGTGAGGCTGTAATTTATGATAAACATTGACGAGCTTAAATTTGACGAAAAGGGACTTATCCCCGCGGTTGTGGTGGACGCCCACAGCAAAAAGGTGCTGACGGTAGCTTATATGAATAAGGAAAGCCTTAAAATCTCTATGGAGAAGGAGCTTACCTGCTTTTACAGCCGTTCGAGAAATGAGCTGTGGCTAAAAGGGGAGACAAGCGGCAACTACCAGCACATTGTTTCCATTACCGCCGACTGCGATAAGGACGCGCTTACGGTTGTTGTCGAAAAGGAGGGTCCCGCCTGTCACACGGGTAGTGATTCCTGCTTTACAAACCCTGTTTTTGAGAGCGAGAACCGCGCCGAATTTTCTATGGACGGGCTTTACGGGCTTTTAGAGGGCAGAAAAAAGGAAATGCCCGAGGGCTCGTACACCACCTACCTTTTCCAAAAGGGAATTGACAAAATCCTTAAAAAGGTCGGCGAGGAATCCACCGAGGTTATAATCGCGGGAAAGGCGGGGGACAAAAAGGAAGCTATTTACGAGATTGCCGACCTTGCCTATCACGTTATGGTTATGATGGTGGAGATGGGCATTTCGGTGGAGGACGTAAGAAAAGAGCTTGCCTCCCGCCACGTTATCGACCACAAGGTAAAGCAGGAGAAAATGGCAAGTGATAAAATGTAATTATCATATCCATACGAACTACTGCGACGGCAAGGACACCCCAGAGGAGTTAGTAAAAGCGGCGCTTAATAAAGGCTTTTTCGCCCTCGGCTTTTCTTCCCACAGCTTTACCGAAATGGATAAAAGCTTTGCCTTGAACCCCGAAAAAGCGGAAAAATACCGCGCCGAGATTGCCGCGCTTAAAGAAAAGTATAAAGGCAAAATCGAGCTTTACTGCGGTATTGAGCAGGATTATTTTTCCGACGAGCCTACCTATGCTTACGATTACGTTATAGGCTCGGTGCATTATGTTTTAAAAGACGGGGAATATATCGCCGTGGACGATACCGCCCAAATTGTAAGGGAGGCGGTAAACAGGCTTTACGACGGCGATTTTGACGCCCTTGCCGAGGATTATTTTGCGCTTGTCGCAAAGGTAGCCGAAAAAACGAAAGCCGATATAATAGGGCATTTTGATTTGGTATCAAAATTCAGCGAAAAAAACGGCTACGGCGAAGCTCCGCGCTTTTTAGCGGCGGCGGAGCGGGCGGTTAAGGTTCTTATGCCCTACGGCTTGCCCTTTGAAATCAACACGGGTGCTATGGCGAAGGGAGTAAGGAGCGTACCCTATCCG